>JAISSH010000121.1 GCA_031273265.1 Treponema sp. | reverse complement strand
CTATGTGCTTGGCACTGTAATGGGACCTCACCCCTTCCCAATAATAGTGCGCGATTTTCAGGCGGTGATCAGCAAAGAAGCAAGAGAGCAGATTTTAACCGCTGAGGGAAAACTTCCGGCGGCTGTCATCGCCTGTGTCGGCGGAGGAAGCAACGCGATGGGTATTTTTTACAATTTTATCAAAGACGAAAAAGTCAGGCTCATCGGATGCGAAGCAGCCGGCCTTGGCGTTGATACTGAAAAACACGCGGCTACAATCACGAAGGGTTCTGTCGGTATTTTTCACGGGATGAAGTCCTATTTCTGCCAGAACGAGGAAGGGCAAATCGCGCCCGTTTATTCAATCTCAGCGGGACTGGATTACCCGGGCATCGGGCCGGAACACGCATACCTGCATGACATCAAACGCGCCGAGTATGTCCCAATCACAGACGAAGAAGCTGTCGGCGCTTTTGAGTACCTCGCGAAAACAGAGGGAATTATCAGCGCGATAGAGAGCGCGCACGCCGTCGCCCACGCGCAAAAAATTGCACGTAACTTTGGCAAAGACGAGAACATCATAATATGTCTTTCAGGACGCGGAGACAAGGACGTTGCGGCAATCGCCCGCTATCGCGGGAGGGCAATCAATGAGTAACATAAAAAACGCTTTTAAGAACGGAAAAGCCTTTATCGGTTTTGTTACGGGCGGAGACCCAACTATTGAAAAAACAAAAGAGTTCGTTCTTGAAATGATAAGGGCGGGCGCGGATTTAGTAGAAATCGGCATTCCCTTTTCTGACCCAATCGCGGAAGGTCCGGTAATTCAGGAAGCGAACAACCGCGCCCTTGCCGCCGGAGCCACAGTGGAAAAATTATTCGGTCTTGTCTCAGGTTTACGCAAAGAAACCGCCGTCCCTCTCGTGTTCCTCACCTATCTTAACCCTGTCTTTCATTACGGCTACGACGCTTTTTTCAAGAAGGCAAGCGATGTCGGTCTTGACGGAATCATCATCCCCGATCTTCCCTTTGAAGAACAAGCGCCAGTGAAGGAAGCGGCAGGCAAACACGGCGTAGACCTTATCTCCCTAATCGCGCCGACTTCGCAAGCGCGGATAAAAGAAATCGCTAAAACCGCGTCCGGTTTTATTTACCTTGTTTCGTCAATGGGAGTAACGGGAATTAGAAGCGAAATAACTACCGACCTCTCTGTAATAACTCAGGCGATAAAGTCCGTAACCGCGCTCCCGGTTGCCATCGGTTTCGGTATTCACACCCCGGATCAGGCGGCGCAAATGTCGCGTATCGCCGACGGTGTTATCGTGGGAAGCGCGATTGTAAAAATAGCCGCAGAACACGGAAAAGAAGCTGCGCCGCACATTTACCGTTATGTGAAAGAAATGAAAGACGCGCTGATAAAATAAAAGGCTGTCCGAAACCGAACAGCCATTAAATAAATTTGTTTTGATTTATCTAATTTTCTTCCCGAATTAACGCTTCCCTGAAACCTGAAACGCCCAGCTTCTCCGCGGTTGATTGAACGTCAACTCCGGAAATACCGGCAAGCACCACGCGGAAAAATTCGCCCTTCACTGAATCCTCATGACGTTCATAGGCGGGGTTAAGTCCCGCAGTTTTAAGTCTTTCAAACGTATCAACCGCGTTTTTAGCAACTCTGTAGGAGCCAATCTGTAGGCGGTATTTCTTGTTATGCGCAATACTGATTTCGGGAGTCAGTTTTATTTGGTTATTAACCTGATACGCAGCCGGCTGCTGAACATAAACTACGGGAATATTGGAAGGAGCTGTCGCTGTGGTTACAGGAATCTGCGAAGGAGCGGGCGTCTGCACAACTGCCGATTGATTTGAGACGGGCGTCTGTGTAGCCTCATTTACGTAAACAATTTTTATTTCTCCAGCCGTCTGCGAAGGTTTGACCGGTTCTTCAGACTTGTTGGATACGGCAATCCTGTCAATGCTTTCGACCAAGACCGGCGCTGTTCCGGTAACTATCATATCAAGCTGATCCGCCGCCGCTCTGGAAACGTCAATTATCCTCGCTGCGACAAAGGGTCCGCGATCATTCACCCTGACAGTCACTTTTTTATTGTTGTGCTGATTGGTAATAACCAGCATAGTCCCAAAGGGCAGGTTTGGATGAGCGGCTGTTAATTTTGACGAATCATAAATCTCGCCGGACGCTGTCGGGCGGCCGTCAAATTCCTTGCCATACCAAGATGCTATGCCTTCCTGCCGGAAAGTCTCCGCGTCCTGAGCCTGTAAATGATACGGAATAAATACCGTCACGAATAAAACAAACAAAAATAAGTAATTCTTTTTCATATTCTGAATATCGGCATAAAAATATGCGGGCTTGAAAGCGGGCAAATGCAAAAAAATTGAGCGTTCGGACAGGCGGTCACCTACTTTCCCGCGCCTTAGAGGCGAAGTATCATCGGCGCAGGAGGGCTTAACTTCCGTGTTCGGAAAGGGAACGGGTGTAACACCTCCGCCATAACCACCTGTCCG
>JAISSH010000085.1 GCA_031273265.1 Treponema sp. | reverse complement strand
GCGCCTGAGAGCATCATCTTCGCGAGCAGACAGCGGACTTTTTCGCCGCCTGAAAGGACGTTGACGGGCTTTAGCGCCTCGTCGCCTGAAAAGAGCATTCGCCCTAAAAAACTGCGCACGTAGGTTTCGTCCTGATCCGGCGAATACTGCCTCAGCCAGTCGGTAATTGATAAATCGGAGCTGAAAAAGGCGGAGTTTTCTTTTGGAAAATAGGAAAATGAGGTGGTTTGTCCCCAATAGCAGTCTCCGCTCTCGCTCTTTTTTTCACCCGCGATAATGTCGAATAACGCGGACTTTGAGGTGTGCTCAATTCCCACAAAGGCGATTTTGTCACCCTTGTTTACCATTAGCGAAAAATCTTTTAAGAGAGCCGTCCCTTCAAAAGAGTAGTTCAGTTTTTCCACACGAAGAACATTGTTGCCGATTTCGCGCTCCGGCTTAAAGCCGACGTAGGGAAACTTTCTGCTTGTTACGGGCACATTTTCAAGGTCGAGTTTTTCTAAAACTTTTTTTCTGCTTGTCGCCTGACGGGCTTTGCTTGCGTTAGACGCAAACCTCTGGATAAACTCCTTCAGCTCTTTTGCCTTGTCTTCGCGTTTTTTTAATTGATCGCGCGCCTGTCTCTGGAGAATCTGACTCATCTGATACCAGAAATCGTAGTTGCCGGAATAGGGCGTAATTTTGCCAAAGTCGATGTCGCAAACATTTGTGCAAACTGAGTTTAAAAAGTGGCGGTCGTGGGAGACGACAATTACCGTGTTGGGAAAATCAATTAAAAAGTCTTCAAGCCATGAGATCGATTCAAGGTCAAGACCGTTGGTCGGCTCGTCAAGGAGCAGAATGTCAGGGCTGCCGAAAAGCGCCTGCGCCAAAAGGACGCGCACTTTTTTAGATTCGTCCAGTTCCGCCATTAATTTGCCGTGATCTTCCTCATCAAGACCGAGGCCGGAAAGGAGCTGCCCCGCCTGCGCTTCGGCTTCCCATCCGCCGAGGTCGGCAAAATCCGCCTCAAGCTCGCTGGCGCGCATACCGTCGTCTTCCGTAAAATTTTCCTTCGCGTAGATCGCCTCGCGCTCTTTTTGCACGGTGTAGAGTTTTGGGTAACCCATGATTACAGTTTCCAGTGCGGGATATTTTTCAAACGCGAAGTGATCCTGCTTCAATACAGCGACGCGCATATTTTTGCCGATGGAAACTTCTCCCTTGTCATGTTCAATCTCGCCTGAAAGAATTTTTAAAAAAGTGGATTTTCCCGCTCCGTTCGCGCCGATTATCCCGTAACAGTTGCCGGGTGTGAATTTTAAATTTACGTCTTTAAAGAGCGTCCGCTCTCCGAAAATAAGGCTTAACTCTGTTACGGTTATCATTTTTTCTTTTTAAAAAGTCCTATAAATTTTGAAAGTATTCCTTTTTTTTCGGAAGTCGGCTGTTCCTGCCGTTTCCCGCTATGCTGAACATCGTGATGATTTGTCTTTCCGGCGTTAGGTGAATGATGGTGTTTTGCGTCCTTTCTGCCGTGCTCCCTGTTTCCGCCATGTTTGGCTTCGGGGCCTGCGTACTTCTTTTTGTAGTGCGCCATCCGCTCTTCCATAGAAAGCTGCGACATATCCTGTCCGGCAGGTTTTTCGCTTGGTTTGCGCGTAACTTCGCTATTGCGCACCGCGTCGCTATTACGCGCCGCGTCGTTATTGCGCGCACTGTCGCTATTGCGCGCGACGTGTCCGCCGTGAGGGGTTTCGCGTTTGTGTCCGCTTCGTTCCCTGCTTCTGCGCGGCTCGTCCGGCTTTCTTCTGTCGCTTCTCTCCATGCCGTCGTTTCTCTTGCCGCCCGCGCCTTTCGCTCCTCGCGCGGGAGCTGTGCCTCGTGCAGAAGCTGTGCCCCGCACAGCAGTATGCACACGACGCTCCTCATAATAATCCGCGTGAATCCTCATCCCGGCGCTTTTGTCTTCATCGTAAAGTTCCTGCGCTGCAATTTCTGACGGTATTTTTTTACCGATATAGCGCTCAATGGCGGGTAACTCATAAACATCCTGCTCGCTCGACAGCGTAATTGCCTTTCCGGTTTTTCCCGCGCGCGCCGTCCTGCCGATTCGGTGAACATAGTTTTCAGCTTCAACAGGCAGATCGTAATTTATAACCATCGCGAGGCTTTCAATATCAAGACCGCGCGCCGCGACATCGGTGGCGACAAGCGTTTTAATTTTCCCCGCCTTCACGTCGTCAATCACCTTGAGCCGCTTCGCCTGCGGCAAATCGCCGATGATAAACTCGCAATCATAGCCGTTGATCTTCAGCCGCTTCGCGACAATCTCGGTGCTTTTTTTTGTGTTGCAAAAAATAATCGCGCTTTCAGGATGTTCCCGCTTGAGAATACCCAGCATCAGCGGCATTTTTTCTTCCGAAGGAACATGGTAGAGAATCTGCGTCACTTCCTCTACCGTTACGACATCCGGCTCAATATCAATTTCAAACGGCGACTTTGTGTATTCCCACGCGAGATTTTTTACCCATGCGTTAAGCGTCGCGCTGAACAACATCGTCTGTCTGCGGTCAGTCGAAGGCACTACTCTGATCAGTTTTCGCAGATCGGGGTAAAAGCCCATGTCGAACATTCTGTCCGCTTCATCAAGAACAAGAAACGCAATCTCCATCAGATTCATTCTGCCCGATTTATTGAGGTCAAGCACGCGTCCCGGCGTCCCGACAAGAATCTGCGCGTTTTCCCTCAGCAATTTTTCCTGCTGAGCGTAGCCGACGCCTCCGTAAAAACTTCCGGTTTTGAACGGCAGATACTTGCCGAGCATTTTCGCTTCTTCTTCGATTTGTACCGCCAACTCCCGCGTGGGAGCCATGATAAGCGCCTTGCGTTTGAAAAGAGCTTCCTCGGTCAGCATCCGCTGAAAAATCACGACAAGAAAAGCGGCGGTTTTGCCCGTCCCCGTCTGGGACTGGACGTACAGGTCTTGAGCGGGAGCGCCATGTTCGCCAAAAGCGTGTGTCAGCACCTGTTCCTGAACCGGCATACAGTTTATATAACCGGCTTCGTCGATGCCTTTTTGTAAATCGGGGTGCAGGTTAAAGTTTTTGAATTCCATATATATTGAGCTAAGTGTAGCGATTTTTGAGGAAATTGGGAATAGGGCGGCATTGCGCCATTGCCTGAACTGTGCGATACTTTAAATATGAACGAGGAAATTCAGGCGGAATTGAACAAACTCAAGGAACTCATCATTAACGCAATGCCTGTTGAACAGATTTATCTCTTCGGCTCATACGCCTATGGGAAGCCCCATAAAGATTCCGATTTGGATCTGTATGTGGTCTTAAAAGACGATGTTCAAATGCGCGACCTTGACGCTGGTCTGCAAATCCGCATGGCCATTGCCCGTAAAAAATCCATGCCCGTTGATATTATCGCTAAAAAGAAAAGGGACTTTGTAAACCGCCTGGACGACATAACTCTGGAGCGAATTGTAAACAGGGACGGCATACGCATTTATGGCTAAACACCCTAAACAGACAAATACTCCAAAAGACTGGCGGCTTCTTGCGGAGCGGGATATGGCTATTGCTGATCATCTGGCTGCCACCATGAGACCAGTACCATCAGAAGCCATTGCTTTTCACTGCCAACAAGCTTCCGAAAAATACCTTAAAGGCGCTTTGGTAATTTTGGGAGAGGAACCACCCTATACTCATGATTTAGACGAACTTTGCTCCATGGCAGAAAGGCATCGTCCCTCGTTTGTAAGTATTTCTTCCCTTTGCACAGTAATAACACACTTTTCGGTACAGCCGCGCTATGATATGGGTTTGAGCCTATCCGAAGAGGATATGCGCCTTGTTCTTTCGCATACTAAAACAATCAAAGACTTTTTGCTAAAGGAAATCCCTGAGTTGTTTTTGGAATAAGAACATTTCAATTTGAGACACAGTGTGGCACAAATTGGGAAAACCTAATTCCCAATACTTAACAAGTGAACAGTATATTTTGATTCCTACTTTCCTTCCTGCCTTTTCAAAAGATTCCTCGCCATGTCTAAAATAAACTCCTGAGTATCTTCTGTAAGTTTTCCGAAGACCTCAAGCAGTTCGTTTTCGTAGGGCGACGCCGCCCCAAACATTTCGCCTTTTCCGGTTCGCAGCCATTTTTCATCAATGGCAAAGGTGGCGCAGATTAGTTTTATATTTTTCTCGGTAAGAGTGGATTTTTCCAGTTCGATCATTGACAGATGAGTCTGTGTCAGTCCCATTCGCCGGGCAAATTCCACCTGATTCAACCTCAAAGTCTTTCGGACAAGCCGGATTCTATCAATGATATTCATTTTTTCTTTATTCAAGAATATCAATTGATTAATAAAAAAACAATGAAAATATCAATCACTTAATAAAAACATTGACAAAATATTAAAAATACGATATATTAATATCGAAAATATACAAAAAGGGAGAATGATATGCCAAACAAAAAATCCGAAATTCTCAAAATTTCCCGCCTTTTAACGCCAAAACGCCGCGCCGATTTACTCGCTTGGGTGCGTTTGGCGTACACAGCGGAAAGTTCCGTAAGAAAATCGATGGGTTTTGATGTCGTGGCAGACGGTGTATCTTCCCTCAGACCACAGGAGTATTCCTGTGAAAATTCGCAAAAAAGGAGCGAAAAATGAAAAAATTTTTTCTCATAATGCTTTTGTTTGTTTGCGCGGGGCTTTTCGCGCAAAATGTTTCGCTGGATCAGGCAATACAGACTTCCACGAAAGCAATTGAAACACAGCTTCCCAAAGGGGCAAAAACGGCGGTGTTAACCTTTACTTCCGCAAAACAGGCTTTTTCGGATTACATTGTTGACGAGCTTGCAACCGCTCTTTCCTTAAGCAAAAACTTACAGGTTATTGACCGCCAGCATACCGACGCTATCCGCAAGGAGTTCAATATACAGTTTTCCGGCGATGTGAGCGATGACGAAGTAAAAAGTATCGGGAAACAGCTTGGCGCGCAGTATGTGGTGACCGGTTCGATTGTAGACAACGGTACTGCGTACCGTTTCAGGGTGACGGCGATTAACGTTGAGAGCGCGGTGCGCGAAGGGTCTCCCCCGCTGAATATCAACATCAATGATCCGCAAGTTACTTTTCTGTTGACCGGACAGCGGACTACTCAATCAAGTGGTGCGTCGGGCAACGACGGAACATATAAAATAGGAGATAAAGGTCCGGGCGGCGGTTTTATCTTTTATGTCGAAAACGGTGTGTATATGGAATGCAGTGAAGAACTTGGTTCTTACAACTGGAATGACGCAATGAGAGCGACACAGAATTACAAAGGTGGCGGTTTTTCTGACTGGCGGCTTCCTACAATGGACGACCTGAATTTAATGTATGTGAATCTTAAACCGAATAAATTGGCCGGTTTTACCGATAACAATTACTGGTCCTCGTCGCAGACCAGTAAGGATTTCGCGAGTTATCGGGTCTTCAGAAATGGCGTTCAGGGCAACGGCCTCAAGAATCTTACGTTTTCGGTTCGTGCCGTGCGGTCTTTTAGTTTTTAGCGATTACTGGGTTGCTACAAAAATATAAATTAAGGCGTCTTTATCTTAAACTGCCGCTATCTTCTTCCGTTCCTCAATCAAAGTGGAAATGTCCTCAATAATATATTCAGTCCCTGTGGTATGCAGGGCGGCGTAGCAGTTGACAATGTACTCATGGATTCCGTACTTGCAAAATAATTCCGTAACCTGTCTGCCGCTTAATTTTCTAGCGGTCTTGAAAATTTCTACGCAGTAAACAAGAAATTTTGTCGTGTTATCCATGATTCAAGCTTCCTCCGGATAATTGATGTTTCCGGTTGTAAGTTCCTCTTCAAACAGTTCGTACAATGTTAGGGGGCTTAAATGCCAGAGTTTACTCGCTTCGTTTTCCAGCATTGCGTATAAATCAGAATCATAAAACAGCTTTACCGCTTCAGTGCTGGAAAGCTTTCTGTTATTCATTATCAATTGGACAACAGAAGGATTTATAATAGCAAGAAGCGCGGATAATTTTTCGGGTGTCATTGGTCTTCTCCCGGATCAAAGGAACTGTCAAATTTTAAGAAGGACAACGCTCTTTCGGTTTTAAAGACAAACTGGCTGTACAATTCTTTTACCTTCAGAGCTTCAATGGTTTGTTCAATATTTAAAATTCCCTGCTCATAAACAATCAATGTCGCAAACACATCGTCGTTTGCAACAGGTCCTATGATCAAATCATATGTTTTTCCGGTATATATCCCGTGCCTGTTTTGATGGACAAATTCAAGCCATAATCTGTCGGGTGATGTAAATTTTAAAATATCCAGAACAGATTCGGATGCATCCATATCAAAATTATAAACGCTTACCGATTGGCTTTTAAGCTCTTTTCTAATCATCATCTTTTGGGCAAAGGCAATGGCTTGTTCTCTATTCACGGTAGTATAAAAACCTATGCCGAAATCCAGATTTTTTCTGGACAGACTAAGATCAGGCTTTTCGACTGTTAATTTACTGCCATGATAAAGGATCATCTCAGGCTTCAGTATAATACATGACCGTTTTTTTAATCAAGATGATTGACAAGCCCCCTTTTTTTTCCCATAATACACATAAACGCCCTGTTTCTGGGGTCGTTTCGCACAAAGGCGTGTGTTTTCTCAGGGAAACACGCGCCTTTTTAGTGGAGAATCAGAGATGGATATGTTTTCGACAGCCTCAGCTCAAGAAATCAACAAGTTGATGACCAGATACGGCGTCAAATTTGGGATTTACAAGAACGGAGAGTTCATGGAACAGCTTTTCCCCTACGACGCCGTCCCGCGCATCATCTCCCACGATGAGTTTGTCTTCCTTGATAAGGGGCTTGTTCAGAGGGTGGACGCCCTCAACTGCTTTTTGGCGGACATTTATTCCAACGCGAGCATCGTAGCGGATAAGATTATTCCCGAAGAATTCATCTACATTTCCAAGGGCTATCTGCCGCAGTGCAATAACATCGTTCCTCCCAAAAAAATTTACAGCCATATTTCGGGCATCGATCTTGTGCAGGCGACAACAGGCGAGTGGTACATACTGGAAGACAATTTGCGCGTGCCCTCCGGCGCTTCCTATCCGCTGATCGCGCGGGAGCTTTGCCGTATCGCCAACCCCGAAGCTTTTTCGCAGAACAATGTAACCGACAACCGCAATTATTCTGACATGTTGCGCGAAACTATGGATCATGTAAACTGCGGGGGGGTGAATGTGATACTTACGCCTGGCAGGTACAACGCCGCTTACTTTGAACATTCGTATCTTGCCGAGCGCACCGGGGCGCTTCTTGTCGGGGCGTCACAGCTTTTTGTTGAAAATTCTATTCTGTATGTGAAGGATTATCTCGGCATAAACGCGAAAGTCGGCGCGGTGTACCGGCGCATTTCCGACGAATACCTCGACCCCATGACCTTTCAGGCGGACTCCCTAATAGGCGTACCTCATATCATGGACGCGTACCGCGCCGGAAATGTTGCTATCATAAACGCGCCGGGCAATGGAGTGGCGGACGATAAGGGTATCTACTATTTCGTGCCAAAAATGATAAACTACTATTTGAATGAACAGCCGATTTTGCAAAACGCGCCGACGTATCTGCCGTATTACGAAAACGACCTTAAGTACACGCTTGAGAATATTGAAAAGCTTGTTATCAAGGACGTATCGGAAGCGGGAGGCTACGGCGTAGTATTTGGAAGCGAGTTGTCGGCGGAAAAACTTGCCGAGTTAAAGGAGACGATTAAGCGCGAACCGAGGCGGTTCATCTCTCAGGAGGTTATTGAATTCATCGATCTTGATATAATGGAAGAAGACGGAAGCCGCATCGCGAGGAAAGCCGATTTGAGGGCTTATGTTCTCACAGGCAAGACCACGCGCGTATGGCCCAGCGGGTTGACGCGTTTTTCGCGCCGCGAAGGTTCGTACATTGTCAATTCTTCGCAGGGAGGAGGGTTTAAGGACACATGGGTATTATCTCGGTAGAACACAGCTCGAACCTGTACTGGCTTGGAA
>JAISSH010000077.1 GCA_031273265.1 Treponema sp. | reverse complement strand
TGCCTGAAAAACTCATCGTGATTTTCGTTCAAATCTCCGGCGACAATAACCCCAAGTTCCGGTTCATTTTCCCACAGCTCGCGAATCCGGCGCAGAATTACCCGCGCCGAAGCCCTGCGGACGCTTTCGGTAACATCATCGCCGCCAAGCTTGGATTTCCAGTGGCAGACAAAAATGACAAATTCCCCGCTCCCCGCCTGAACCCTTGTCTCAAGAACCGGACGCGGCGTAGTTTCGCCTTCAACTGATATTGAATGAGCCTTTGTATTAGAAACAGGCAGTTTGCTTAAAAAACCCACTCCCAACACCGCGCCGGGATTATTCGCGAAATGACTCCATGAATAGCCGCCTGAAATAGAACGGGCAAGGTCTTCAAAGATTTTGAGCGACTCAATCTCCTGAAGCATAATAATATCGGGCAGGGGCGCAATCTGGCGAATCGCGGAAGAAATGGAATTGATCCTGCCAAGGTACTTTTCCGTAGACCAGCCCGCCGACTGCTTGAACTCATCATATTCAAAACCGTTATCGATTCCGTCGAACAAGTTCTGAACATTCCAAGTCATTACTGTAAATGTACCGGGCTCCGCTACTGTAGCAGCCCCCCCTTCCGGCTTTGTCTCCGAATTGGTACAGCCGGCAAGCGCCAAAAACACAACCGCCGGGAAGAGCAAACCCGTCCGGCAAAAAGCCCGAAAGCAAAAACGTAAATTTTTCATAAAAACCTCCAAAGAAAGATATACCCTATATACGGTGCGGGGATGACTGGCGCTTGCCTGAAGAAAGAAATTATTTTTTAAAATTTACTTAAAAGCGGTCTGCGCTCCCGCCCTGTAGTCAATTCAGAAAATGGTGAAACCCACCGTGTAACCCTCAAACTCCCCAGCCTCATGCAAGGTGAGCCTTTAAACTAGGGGCGCGCAATGCGGAAGCCCATGCCTTCCTCTCGCATAAACGGAGAGCCATGGTTGCGTTCTACGGATGGGAGGTACTCTATTGGATCAAACCAAACACCGCCGCGGTAAATACGCATCGTTCCCGAAGACGCGCCCAGAGGATCGGTTTGCGCCTCGCTTGGATATGCACCGTTCCAGTCCCAGCACCACTCTAAAACATTCCCACTCATATCATATATACCCAATTCATTTGCAGCCTTCTTTCCTACTTCATGCGTCTTATTTCCACTATTAGTTTTATACCACGCCACATTGCCAGCGGTATCACTGCCAGAATAAATTCTGTATGGATTGCTTGCAGACGACCCGCCTTTTGCCGCGTACTCCCACTGCGCCTCTGTCGGCAAACGATACCCGTTGGAATCTGCTGCCATTTCAACAGCGTTCCATGTAACATCATCTTTTGTCGGTACGGGTCCCCATTCATCAGGATCGATTTTTCCATCTATACTGTATGCAGGAGTTAAGCCTTCCAATATACTTAACTTGTTGCAGAACACCAAAGCGTCATACCAGCTTACATAGTACACCGGGTAATTATCCCCTCTGCCGTAGTTTGTACCAGTTGTTAGCTCGCTCGGCAACGACCCCATCACAATTAACCATTGCTTCTGCGTTACCTCATACTTGCCGATGTAAAATTTCTGGGTAAGCGTTACCTGATGTACCGGCGTTTCATTGCCCGAACTTCCATTGCCGTTTTGCCCCATCTGAAAACTTCCGCCGGACACATTTATCATTTCTATTATTCCGCCGCCGCCATTGTTGCCGTTGTTGTTATTCATGTTGTTATCGTTATTATCCTCGTCTCCGCATGAGCCAAGAATCATGGCAATAGCAAAGCAAAATGTGATAACTACCTTAAAAACTGTCTTTTTCATTGTGATACTCCATGTAATTCATTGCTGACAACTACTTTGTGTGTCTCCGCGTGAAAATCTTCAAACTTTGCCCGACAGGGGTGTGCGCTACTTCATCAGCGCGCGGGGATTAACCGTAACTCCGTTTTTATAAACCGTAAAGTGCAGGTGCGGACCGGTACTCAGTCCTGTGCTTCCGACATCGCCGACGCGTTCGCCGGTTCCGACGTACGCGCCTGTCCGTGTTCTGATAACGCTCAGGTGTCCGTAAAGAGTGCGGTAGCCTGAATGGTGGTTGATGATGACATAATTCCCCAGTACGCCGTCGTAGCCGACCCCGCTGACTCTGCCCGCCATTGCCGCCCGGACTGGAGTGCCTGTGCTTCCCCTGATGTCCATGCCGGTATGGAACTGACTGCGGCTGCCGTTAAAGGGGTCTCTTCTGTAACCGTACGGTGATGTTATCGCGCCGGAGACAGGCCAAATAAATAAGTCGCCGTTAATTTCCTGAATACTGACCCAGTCAAGCTGTGCGCCCGGAATAAAAAGATCTGTTCCCGCTCTGATTTTATCGGAAAAAAGCTCATTCGCGATTTGAATAGCTTCCTGTTCAACCTTGTATTTTTCGGCAATGGAACCAAGAGTGTCTCCGTTTCTGACAGTGTGTAAAATCCCGTCCTGATTGGGAATTTTCAAAACCTTCCCTATTTGAAGAAGCCTTGTATTTGCAATTTTATTCACGGAAATTAAAGTGCCTTGGTTAAGCCCAAGATTAAACGCAAGTTCGCTGATGTTTTCACCTTTTTGAACAAGGTGGTTATTGTAGAGTAAAATATGCGATTTTGAAAATGATTCCGGCTGCAGTACGGCGGTTTCCAGCGAAACAGGAGACAGAACAACTCCGGTTTCCGCCGAGGAAATGATCTCAGCGGACGGACTTCCGCCGCCAATACCGTGTTCCGCCGCCGTAATTTCGTTTTGCCTAATGTCAACCGGATTAACGGCAAAAACAAGGCACAGAACCACCGCGAGCCGTAAGATATTACTGCGATTGTTGTTATTTTGCAGCATAATTCAATTTTATACCAAATTTTAGCATCTTGCAATTAAATATCGGTATCATTTTCAAGTTTTTTTAATAAATCGCGGATTTCAGCCGCCTGTTCGTACTCTTCTTCGGCGACGGCCTGTTCCAACTGCACCCTGAGGGAACTGTATGAATCGCCTTCGTATTCTTCCGGTTCGCCTATGAAAAAATCGATGGGAATCCCCACGCTTTCTATAATGGAAGAGGACACTAAAATCGGGCATTTTTTGCGAACCGCGATGGCAAAGGCGTCGGAAGGACGGCTGTCAAGAATAAGCGGTTTTTCATTGGTATATTCGCCGCCCGTAATAACAAGGCGGGCGTGAAAAGTATCGTTTACTATTTCAAAAACTTCAACCTTTCTTACTTCGAGGTTTACCTGATTTAACATATTGAGAAATAAATCGTGTGTCATGGGACGGCTTGGCTTCAGTCCCTCTTTGGCGATCAGAATGGACTGCATTTCCAGAGTACCGATGAAAATGGGCACCGCTATTTCCATATTTCGCGGTTTCAACAGTATAGCGTTGCCGTGTTTGTTTTTGAGAATTGACCATATTTCACTGACAAACATATCCTGCATTTTTTTCCTTAATAAATCAAATCGATAAGACCTTCAAGCAGGACGCGATCTTTTTCATTTAACGGAGAACCGGTGAATTCCGGCGAGCTGAAAATTTTACGCGCCTCGTCAATAAGTTCATGCCCTTTTTCTTCGGCTTCTTTTAATACGCCCGCGTCAGTCAGAGCGCTGATCAATTCTGCAACTTCCGGCACGGCAGGACCGTTTATTTTCGCCGCGTGAAAACAGTAGTAAACAAATTTGCTTTTTTCGGGGTATCTTGTCAGGAACAACAGAACAGGAAGGCTCTTCTTCCCTTCAACAACATCGTCGCCGCGGACTTTTCCCGGAATACCGGTTGTCAGATTTTTTACGTCATCAAGTATCTGAAAGCCAATTCCCAATTTTTCGGCGGCGTCTCCAAGCTTCTTCACTGTTTCCGCCGAAGCGCCCGCCGTGTACGCGCCAAGTTCCGCGGCGCACCTTGCGAGACTGCCTGTCTTTAATCCGCACATTGTAAAATATTCGTCAATTGTAGGAACAAACGAAACTTCCCTGTGCCAGCATATATCCATTGCCTGTCCCAAATGCAAGCCCCGCAGATATTTCCCCCACAGCGCGTAAATCTGTTCTTTGTTCTTTCCGGTATATGCTTCAACGCAGGACAGGGACAGGAAGTAGAGAAAGGAGCCTGAATTAATCGCCGTATCTACGCCGAAAATTTTATGAATAGCGGGCTTGCCTCTTCTTTCATCAGAGTCATCTTCAATATCATCGTGAACCAAAGTTGCGTTATGTGCAAATTCAATCAATGGCGCGAGGGGAAGGGATGCGTCTCCCCCTCCAAGACATTCGCAGATAATCGTCATTAAAAGAGGACGCCAGCGTTTGCCTCCCCGCGCGAGTATGTCCTTCCCGGGCGTAAGAAGCGCCTGCATCGATTCATCGCTTATCAGTTTAACACTGTCCGGGAACACAAGTTCCGCCCATGCTGTTTTGGAAGAAGACTCCTCAGCCGAAGCAGCGCCCGACCCGTGAAACCCCGGCAGCCAGCGTTCAAGTTCCGCTTCTATTTTATTAAGTTGTTGTATATACTCTTCTTTCATAAGACACCTTGCTGTTCCCAAACATGGATTTTGAACAGCTATTTTAATTATACAGGAAAAAAATGGCGGATTACAAGAAACCTGATTATTGGCAGCAGAAAGCGCGAAAAGAGGGCTACCCTGCCCGCTCGGTGTATAAATTAAAAGAAATTGACGAGAAATTCGGTCTTTTTAAAGTTCCGGGCGTCCCTTTCCGCGTACTCGA
>JAISSH010000060.1 GCA_031273265.1 Treponema sp. | reverse complement strand
AACTGCCGTTAAGCGCCGGAATCATGTTCATGGTACTCGCGGGTCTGGTTGCGATACCTCCTATTGCTTCCAACTTGGGATTTGTCGCCCTTAGCGGTTATCAATGGCTGATTTCGCTTGGCATCGCGCTGCTTCCGATTATGGTAGCGGAATACGGAAAGTTCTGGGATAACGTCAAGTATCATTCAGCGGAGAAATTGCGCGTAGCAGAGCAGAAGATTCTGGTTCGGACGTAAAAGCCTGTCGCCGCCCAATTCCGCCTGTCTGCGCAGGCAGGCGGAACCGTTGAAGACGAAATGAAGTACCTTATTTACTGGAGATTACAATGAAAAAAGTAATTTTGTGTATTTTTTTCATAATTGTAGTAACAAAAACAAATGCAGAAAATATATTTGACTTTAGCTGGAATTTTGGAAACATTGGAATTGGAATAAATTATTCAGCAGAAAATGATGATAATTTTGAATTTTACGCATCATTATTAAATTTTACAATAGAGCAAAAAGATATAAATATAGGTTTTGAATTTAGCCCTGTAAAATTTTGGTATTTATTTGGATTGCAAGATGAAACCGATAAAAAATATAATGGAGAAAGATTTAGTTTTATAAATGTAAATATTTATTGGGATTTAATTGAAAATAAAAATATAATATTAGGTCCTTTTGTGTCAATGAATTATTTATATGTGAATACATTCTATAGAATAGACATAAATGAGTATGTTTTTAGTGGCGGTTTACGGTTCTCATACAAACTGAAGCATATGATAAATTTCAATAAATATAATAGCCAGATACTAAGTACAGAAATTGGATATAGAAATATATTTGGAAAAAATAAATTCTATTTTTCAGTAAATGTCGATGTAATATTAGGATTGATAGGAATTGGAGAAGGGATAAGAAGTAGTATGTAATAATTTAAAACAAGCACCGCTACTCTTAACGAACGGTAAACGCTTCGCCGCCCTAGTCGGGCGGCTATGGGGTTCGGTTTTGCTAGGTCAGTCGCTCCCTGTGGTCGCTCGCTCCCACGCAAACCTTCATCCACATTTGGGCAGACTCGGTTAGCCCGCCCAAACATCACATAACCAGGAACGTTATATGCCTTTCGGCATATATGTTTTTTGTGATTTTTCGCAAAATATGCCTTTTGGCATATATGATTTTTATTATATGGGTATATAATTATTATGTAAATTATAGAATGTTTGTTCTATAAAAAATATATTAAAGGAGTTTTGTATGAAAAACATGGTTAAATTGGTTGGGGTTATCGCCCTCGTAGCGGTAATCGGGTTCTCATTCGTCGCTTGCGATGACGACGGTTCCGACCTGGACGGGACATGGGTTGCTAATGATAACGGCGTCCAAAGAAAGATTGTCGCCGACGGTGGGAAGTTTACTCAATATCAAAATAATGATAAGTGTCTCGAAGGCACGTACCCGGCTGACGCTAAAAGCCCGGTAACCGTTACCATTACCAGAGTAAATACCATTATGTTTAACGAGGCTGATCAATGGTATAACTGGGCGGAATTGCCTCCTACTTACCAAGGATATGTAGGCTCGCAAACATACAACATAACTGTTGCAAACGGGAAGTTTACCGTTAATGGTTTAACATTTCAACGGCAGTAGCAATAAGCAGAAGGCGTTATCTGAGTAACGCCAACGGTGACTGACACCATTAAGGAGTTTTTTATGAAAAAGATTTCAAAGACAATCGCCATGATTCTGGTTCTGGTTGTGCTAGCCGGCAGTTTTACCAGTTGTTTTACAGCCACTTTTTGGAGAGCAGGAGGAGTACCCCAACTTTTAGTTCTTATTTTAATTCCTGAGATTATGGACGCAGTTACTTTACCAATTCAATTGATCATTTGGGCTATTTCAGGAGAAGCCCCCTGGGATTGGTTTAGCGCTTCCGATGAAATGGAGACTCAAATATACTTGGCTAGTGCGGGGCATAACCCTTTTACGGAGTATTATTCTTTAAGGGATAAAACGGGCTCTTTGCCAGAGGCACAACTTGCTTCACTAAAGCAGAATTTGTACTCTATGCCTGAAACAGAACGCAATGCTTCAATAGATAAATTAACTTCCTTACCTGAAGAAAAACGGGTCTCTTTGGTAAGGACTTATAACTCCTTACCTGAAAATGAAATTATTTCTTCGTTAGAAAGAATAAACTCCTTAACTGAAACAGAACGTATTTCTTTATTGAAGACTTTTAACTCATTATCTGAAACAGAACTTGATTCTATTATAGAGAAATTAAAATCCTTATCTGAAACAGAAAATGTTGTTTTGGCTGATAATTTTTTATCATTACCAGAGACAAATATTGTTTCATTGAAAAATGATTTTCAGTATTATAATGTGGATATGAGGTTATGTTTTCAATAAAAATTGACGACTAGCCGTGAATGTCAACCAGCGAGGCGGTGTTTGCATCGCCGAAACTTGATCGCCTGCCGCGCGCCGCGTAGGGGTTGTTTCGCAGGGTTTTGATTTCCTGGCGAAGTTCCAGCATTCGCTTGGAAAGCAGTTCTTTATTTTTGGTGGAGCGGATAACGGCTTCGCTTTTCAATTTATCAAGCGAGGCTTTAAGACCTGACACTTCGTCGGAATTTTCGTGTTTAACCGGAATATCTACAGGGCTTTGGCCTGAAATGACTGTGTAGTACATTTCCTCAAGAGGATCGATAACCTTTTGAATCGAGAAAATGTCCGCGACGATTTTTTCTTCTATCTCAACATAGGTTAAAAGGTCTTCGGCGCTGCCCGATTCAATTACGTTCTGCTGTTTATCAAGCAAATCAAGATATGAGCGAAACCTGTCGCGCTGCTGGCTTAACAGGGTTTTGAACCGTTTTAATACAGCTACCCTTTGCGCGAGTTCAGCCGAATCAATTTCGCTGTTGACCGCGATGTTTACATCATCTACTATTGTCATATTTCCTCCCTTCATCCGGCTAACCGGCAATATTAAGTCCTACCGCTTCGCGGTTTGAGGTATCGGCTGTGTATTTTCCGGCAATTTCATTCCATGAATTCCCCAGCTCGGAAAGCATATCCTTTACCGTCTTTATTCGCTTTATATCCTGCGCGATATTCGCTTCCAGCAGTTCTCTGTTAAACCATGTGTACAGCGCAAAGAGGTTTTTTGATATTTCCCCTCCCTGTTCAAAATCCAGAGAAACCATCAATTCAGTAATTATTTCTTCGGCTTTCATAACCGCCTTGCTTATCTGCTCAATTTTGCTGGGGTCTTTTTTCTGTTTGTTGTCTGTTTCCAGCAGTTCAACCGCTTTGGTCAACTGCCTGATAGCCTCGTCGTACAGCATGATGATAAGCTGCCCCTGACCGGCGGTTTTGACTTTTGTTTCTTTATAAGTTGATGATGCGTTTTTATAACCCAAAATACTCCCCTCACCCTATTTTCGGCATTTTCCTGCCTTTCTTGAGTATTATAACAGCTCTGTAACGGCAACGAAAGCAGAACTTATTGTGTAATTATTAAAAGGTGGCGTTCTTCATCAAGAAAAGGGACGGGACAGGCGGTCATTTCCCATTTTCCGCGCAGATTTTCCAGAGGAGCCATTTCCTGTTCTATTTTTTCGCGCCGTCCCTTGTAAGCCGCGATGACGCCCCCTTTCGCGCAGGTCTTAAAAAGCGAGGCGAGTAACTTCGGCTCAAGGGGCTTAAAAGCGCGAAATGTAACAAGAGCGAAGCGCCCGGCTTCCGTTTTTTCCAACTCTTTTTCCTCAACGGTGATGTTTGAAAGTGCAAGGCTTGCCTTTGTGTTCCACAGAAAACCGGCTCTGCGCCCCATGCGCTCAATAAGCGTGAAGTTGTACTCAGGCAGAGCGATGGCAAGTGGAATGCCGGGCAGTCCCGCGCCCGAACCGACATCGGCTATTTGCGCCGCCGCGCCGGTTGAATTAAACTGCGCCAGCAGACGGGAAATGATTCCCAATGGCGCAAGAGAATCGAGTATGTGTTTGACTGCCAGCTCTTCGGGATCATTGACCGCTACAAGACCATACGCCGGATTGAAAAGCATTATTTCATTCAGATAACGCTCCAGAAGAGAGACGACATCTGCGGCGCGAGAAGCGAGAAGGCGGTCAATATCGCCGTCTCCCCGCCGTAATATTTCGATGCCTTCCAAAAGAAGGGTTTTTGCTTTCACTTAAATAAAATGCACCAGATTTTTTTCCTCAATAAAGCCGTTGGTTTTGGCTAATACATAGGTGCACAATGAATTGATCATTATGTCGATAAATGCGCCTATCGCCACAAGATAAAAAGCTAACGGTTTAAGAATGAGGTATCCCGCCCTGTATTCGCCGCCGCTGTAGCCGAGGCAAAGTGCAGCTAACGCGATGTACGCGCCATTGCCGGGGTGACGTGCAAGCAGGAAAGAAATTAGAAAAGCGCGGAAGCCGATAGATAATAAATCATCAGGGGCGATTCTCAGGTACGAATAGGATTTGATGATTACAATAAACGCCGCCGCCGCCACCATAGCGCTGCCGCATCTGGAAAAGGTTGAAAAGAGAGCCATTGATATTGAACTGGAACGCCGCCGTATGCCGAAATTTTCTTTTGAGTGCCGCATGAGTATTGGAATTGAGAAAACGATGTCTCCCGAAATAAAAGCCGTTATTGCCGGTCCCAGTGATCCGTAAAGAACCAGCCACGGATTAACCTTCGGTTTTAGAATATACAAAAACAGCGGCAAGATACCGAAACAGAGTATTACGCTGAATATGCCCAGCATGACGATCAAATCCTTGTAAACTTTTGCCTGAATTACGCCGTGAAAACGGACTGCCCAATACGCGGAAAGTACGATTAAAATGAAACCGAGAATTTCAGAGAAGAAAGACGCAATGTGATAAAAAATCCGCGAAAGAGAATCGATCATCGAAATTACGGGTTTGGCGTAATTTCTGTCATAGTTAAGTCCCATGCCCAGAAAGAAGGCAAACGCGCACGCCGGGAAAATATAAGTTCCGCTGCCCGCCAGTACGCTTAACATATTTGACGGAAAAATTTCGAGTACGCTTGCGCCAGTTTCAAGGCTTAACGATTCAAATTGTTCAACTTTTTCTATTGGAATCCGTTCCGGTGAATAAAACATGGTAACCATAATTCCCAAGAATATTACAAAAAATGATACTCCGACTATTAAAATAGAATTTTTTAACATCATAGGCCAAAACTGCTCGTCGAGGCGAAGTTCGTAAACAGCGATAGTCAGCGAGAATACAAGAACCGGAACGACGGTGTAACGCCCGATGCCCAGAGCAAGTTTTTCCATCCACTGAAAAGCCGAAGCGACGCTCTGGCTGTCTTCCGGCAGAAGGAAGCCGATTGCCATTCCCAAAATTGAGCCGATTAATAATTTTATCCATACTTTCATAATGGTTTAAGAATAGCAGATTTATTGAGTATGTACTAGAGACGAATAATACGCGATGTTGTGGTAACTTTGGCGCCGGTTTCGGTCATTAGAATGTCGTGTTCAAGGCGGCAGCCGCCGAGCAGGGGGTCATAAAGACCCGGCTCTATTGTAAAGATCATTCCCGGTTCCAAGACCCATTCGTTATCACTGGCGCTCCTGACCAACGGAAACTCGTGCGCCTGAAGACCGATTCCGTGTCCAAGTCCGTGCGGCATCTTTTTTTTGGATTTCGCGAAAAAAGCGTCCACCGCCGCGGCAATGTCCTTTGCCGGAGTCCCGTTATTCGCCATTGATATTGCAAGACCGGATGCTTTTTCCACCAGATTGACCATTTTTTCCTGCTTGGGATTTAGATCGCGGGCGAAGGTGAGCGTTACGTCCGTACAGTAGCCTTTATACTTTACTCCGAAATCCAGAATGGAAAGCCCCTGTCCGCCGAAAGGCGCGTTCGTCCAGTTTGGAAAAGCGTGAATCGCGAAGCTCCTCTGCGGACCCGCGGCGAGTGTTTCAAAACCTGTCCCTTCGCATCCCCTCCTGCGGGCTTCAATATCAATAAACATTGCCGCGTCCGCTTCGGTTTTTATTTTCCCGGAGCGCACGTTTTTTTCCAGCAGTTCAATCAATTCATTGGTGATTAAAATGGCTTCGCCAAAAATAGAAAGTTCCTCATGATCCTTGACAGCCCGCATTTTTCCCAATTCCGAAGAGGCTCCCTTTCCCCGGCATATAATGTCGTAGTTGGTAAAATCTCCCACATAGTCAAGAAAAACCGGGTATGGCGTAACGGAAGGGATTTCTATTTTTGAACCTGCCGGAATACCCAGCTTTTGCGTTACCGCCGCCATTGCCTTGCGCGGTTGACAGTCATAGTCTTTGTAAGGCAGAAGCGCGGCAGGAGAATGGCTTGCGCAGAGTTTGGCAAGGTTGATGTCCCACGCGGCAAGAACCGCCTTTCGATCCAGCGAGAGGAAGAGCAGAGCGTCGCACGGATGCCCTGAAAGCCAGCGTATGTTTTGATCCCGCCTTGCTTCGTTATCTTCGAGCATTACAAGCGCTATGCCTTCACTTGCCATCCAGTCCCAAATTTTTGCCAGACGCGCTTCAATAACTGCGGAGTATTTTTCCATAGGATAATGAACCTATCTCTTTTCCTTCATTTTTTCTTTTTCTTTAGTTATCTTCGTTTCAAGTTTATCTATCATTTTATCAATCGCCTTGGTAAGCTCAAAATCTTCTTCCTTAACGTGAATTGAAACTCCCCAGCGGAAATTTACCGTAGCTTCGACATCAAAGTCTTTTTCTTTTTTAAGCGTTATAAGCAGATCAACGATCATGTTTTCGGCATTGTGTATCCTTTCAATTTTTTTATTTAAATATTCCCTCCCGTCATCATGCAGTGTAAAATGTACCGCTTTAATATCTGTGTTCATTTTGAACCTCCTGAATTTGTTTCCCGTACTTTTCGGGTGTAAGAGGAGCCCATGTCAAGTTCCTTTCTATATTTTGCCACAGTTCGGCGCGCCAGTGCAATTCCCTTTTGACTTAACAGGGCGGAAATTTCCTGATCCGAAAGAAGGCGGTTTTCGGCGGTTACAATCTCCTTGATTATCTCTTTTACGCTTTCCTTTGAATACCTTGACCCGCTTGAACCCGTCCCGCTGATAGAATTTGTAAAAAAGTAGCGGATCTCAAAAATTCCCCACTCGGTTTGCATATATTTGCCGTTCGCTGTGCGGGAAACCGTAGTTTCGTGAACCTTCAGTTCCCTTGCTATGTCCCCCAGCGTAAGCGGCGCGAGGTGTTTGGGTCCGTTTATAAAAAAAGCCCGCTGAAATTCCAAAACCGCGGCTGCAACGCGAATCAGTGTTTTGTTGCGCTGTTTCAAATGATTGATAAAAAGCCGCGCTTCCCTTGCCTTTTCCCTCGCAAAGTCGCGCGCCTGCGTCTGTCCGTCCTCCGGTTTGTCAGACAGCGAATCTTCCAGCTTTTCAAAAAACGGATTGATTCCCAAAACGGGAAAAGCCTCGTCGTTCAGGTTGATGATAAACTCATCACCGTCCCTGACAACTCGAATGTCGGGAACAACATAGCGCACATCTGCGGGCGCGAAAGACCTGCCGGGAAAGGGGGAAAGTTTTTTTATGTATTCACAGAGAAGGCGCGTGTCTTCTTCGCTTGAACCTGTTTTTTTCGCGAGGGCGGAATATTTTTCACGTTCCAAAAGTTCAAGGTTATCCAGCGCCTTTTCGATTCCGGGAGGAGCGTCCGGCAAAAGAGCGATTTGAACTTTCAGCGATTCGCGGTAATCGGCTGTACACGTTCCGGCAGGCTCAAGCCCCCTGACGAGTTCCATTGCTTCCGTGAGCCGGGGCTGAGGGGCGGGGAAAAGCGTTTCGGGTTTTTCTTTGTGGAAACCGTCGTCATCAAGATTTTGAATGAGAGTTTCGGCGATTACCCGCAGTTCATCGTCAATCGGTTCAAGCTGTAATTGCCACAGCAGATGTTCCTGCAAAGTTTCAGGTCGCGTGAGAACGCCTTCGAGAAAACGCCGGTGTTCCTCCGATGCCTGTTCGCCGCGTCGTCCCGGATCGGAAGTGGTTTCAAAATATTCGTATGTTTCTCTACGGTTGGTTTTTGTCTCGTCCAGCGGGACAGTGCTGCGGTCTTCCAGAATTTCCAGCGCGGGATTGTTTTCCAGTTCCTCTTCAATTCTTTCGCGCAGATCAACAATTGGCAGTTCCATCAATTTGATGGATTGATAGAGCTGTGGATTCATTTTTAGCCTGAGTTCCTGAACAAAGGACTGGCGTTGTATCTGCATATTTTATTTTAACTTGAAGGCGGGTTTTTTTCAACGATGGATTTTGCTAATCAACAGTTTGTCTATCCTGTTCCCGTCCATTTCTTTAACTTTGAACAGGTATCCCTGATACTCAAAACAGTCGCCGGTATGGGGCAGTTCGCCTGAAAGGTGCAGGATAAAGCCGGCAAGCGTGTGAAAATCGCCGTCCAGCGAAAGTCCGGTAAGGGAGAGCGCTTTTGCAGCGTCGTCAATGTTCAGAGTGCCGTCCGCAAGCAGACTGCCGTCTTTTTGCTTAATCAACGGCTCTTCGCTGGCAATGGGCGAGGACAGTTCGCCGACAATTTCTTCAACTAACGCCGTAATTGAAATTATTCCGGCAAGTCCGCCGTATTCATCCATTACAAAGAGAAAATTTGCCTCTCCCTGCTTAAAAGATTCAAAGGCTTTAAGAGCGGACATGGTTTCGGGAACAAACTGTGCTTCTTTCATAATTGCGCGTAACCCAAGCGGATTTGGCTGCGATAGATCAAGAACAATGTCTTCCAGATAAACCGCGCCGATGATTTCATCGGGACCGCCGTTTACAACGGGAAAGCACCGCTGGTGGCGGTACTCAAGAGCCTTTCCAAGCGTTTCTTCGTACGGCATGTTATAATCAAGCCATTGAATTTCCGAGCGGTGCGTCATGAAAGCGCCGACGGGACGGTCGCCAAGATAGAAGACGCCTTCCACCATTGTGCGCTCCCTGTTTTCTACAATGCCGGATTTTTCCCCTTCCAAAAGGGCGCGGTGAAGTTCGTCTTCAGTCATGCTGTTATCGCTGTTTTCCAAATGGAAAGTTGAATTGAAAGACGAAGCGAACTTCAAAGACGGTATGACGAAAATCAAAAGCGGAAACGAAAGTATTTTTATAAACGGAAGAAGAACGGCTGCGATTTTTTCAGGGGAAATGCGGGCAATTAATTTTGGAAGACCATCGCATAACAGCGCCACGAGCAGACCGAATAAAAAAATGAATACATGAAACAACACATTCCAAATACTGCTGTTCCTAAGAAGGTAAAAAATTATATAAAAGAAAATGATAGCCGCATATACCCTTAGTACATTAATCCACAATCGGCAGGCAAGAGAATACATTTGCTGTTTTTCCAGCGCGAGCAAAACAGATTTGTAACTTTTTTTCTGTTCTTTTTCCAACCGCGTTTTTCGGCACAGACCGAGCGCGGAATCGAAAAAAGAAAATAATCCGCTTACTATAATCAGAAGGATTAAAATTAAAACCGCAGAAGCCATTTATGTTTCAATCTCCGAACGGTTAAGCGGACGCACAATGGTAAGTTCGTTGTGTTCAGTTTGTACGGTTTTTACTTTTCCGTCAGGCGTGGATTCGCCGAAAATTTGCACTATCGGGAATCGCGGATTTTCAGGGTTTACATCTACAACCTGCCCTTTCTTTCCGTTTGAAAGGAGAACATACAAGCCAATCGGGTAAATTGAGAGTGAAAGAACAAGCGCTTTTACGACAGTATCATCGTATTGTTTGCCTTCGTTTTTCAACAACTCCAACATGCCGGTGTAGCCGTCTTTTGCTTCCTTGTGCGGGCGCTTGGAACTGAGCGCTTCGTATGAACAGGCTACGGCTATTATCTTTGAGTACAAACCGATTTTTTCCTTGCCAAGCTGTCTAGGATAGCCCGATCCGTTTTCACGTTCATGGTGTTCAAGAGCGGCAAGGCAAATCGGAAGCGGAAAGTCGAAAGATTTTAGCATACTGTAACCAAGTATCGGGTGGGTAATAATTGCCTTTTGTTCATGGGGCGTGAGCGTTCTGTTGCTCAGATAAATATTAGACGGAAGTTTTAACATTCCCGCTTCATGCAAAAGCGCGGCGACACCCAGCTCTATCAGCCTGTGGTTCGGAAGTTTCAGATATGTCCCAATGATTATTGAAAGTATCGTTGAGCGCACCGAATGAGTGGCAATATAATTTTTCCCCGACGCGGGCTCGATGTTTTTCAATACCCTCATAAGGAAACGGCGTTCTTCCCTGATATATTCAACCATGTCTTTTATCTTTTCAGTTACAATTTTAAAATCCAGTTCGCCGGATACGCTGGCTCTTGCGAACATATCTTCGACAAAGTATAAAAAACCGGAATAAAATTCTTCGGCTTTTTCCAGTTTGTCCGAATCGGATTGCGAAGAAAGGTCTTTTATGCCGCCGGTATGGGCAGTTTCACCCTTTGTTGCAGTTGCAGTCGCGGCTGCGTTTGCTGTTGTTGAAGTTGTTGTCGTTTGTATATATTCTTTGTTCAGTTCACCGTCGCTTTGCAGTTTGTCAAAGCTCCATTTTTCCAGCGTTTTTTTAATTTCTTCGGAAAATGGCATTTCAGGAGCGGCAATGACAAATGATCTGTCAAGATAAACAGTTTTTGTGAAAAAGGTGTTAGGTTCTATTTCCTTAACCAAAAAATCTTTCATTCTGACTCCTGAACCGGAAAACCTCGTTGACGCAGTCCCGGCTTTATTCTATGATTCAATATATAACGATGAATTATTATAGGGGTGTTTCCTTTGAAATTTAAGTACCTGATTATTGCTTTTAGCATAATTTTAGTTTTAATTCTATTAACATTGGCTCTGCTGCCGATGTTTATCGCAGGTCCTGAATCCGCGGCAAGTTTGCGGTATATTACCCTTCCTTTATTACTCTCCATGTCTACAATCCTTGTTTGTCTTGGCATATACTTCCTCCTTAATTATCGGCTTTTTTCGCTTCTGGAAAGAGAGGATTGGCCTGCTTTAGCCTATTATTTAGAGCAAAAAATCTTCGTAAAAAACAGGTACAGCGTCTCAAAAGTACGGCTTTTGGCAAGTTCTTACATGGTAATTTCCGACTATGCCTCTGTTTTGAAGCTGGAAAACAAGACTCTTCATGCCAAACCCGCCGTTGTTGAAAAAAACGCGCTTGTTTTCGGCTCCGCCCGGATTCTTGGCGGTAAAAATGAAGACGCGGCAGCCTTTTTTAAGACACATCTGGATAAAGGCAGGATAAAAGGGAAGGAAAGGGAATGGATTCGCCTGTTTTACGGTTTTTCCAATTTGCTGGGAGGCGCTTTCAGCAAGGCAGAGCCTGAATTTCTGACCCTTGCCGTTTCTTCCCGCGACGCCCTGATAACGGGACTTTCGGCTTATTTTCTTGAAAAAAACCTTGTAAAAAACTCTCTGAAGCCGGAAGATTGCCGTTCCGCTTCGAAAAATGGTCGCAGCCGTGTATTGGAAACGCTGAAAAACGCCGGAAACTGGGACAATGAAGTGAAAAAAATGGCTGCCGAAATTCACGTTACTATTATCAGGAAGTATGTTGATGAGGCGGGAAAGTGGATTTTTGACAATATTTCTCAGGAAGCGAAGGGCGCGGATAAGTGAGCAAGGCGGGAATAAATGAAAAACATTGAAAAATCGACAAAACTGGGAAATGTCTGTTATGACATACGCGGTCCGGTGCTTAAAGAAGCCAGAATGCTTGAAGAAGAGGGTTTTCACATAATCAAGCTGAACATTGGCAGTCCCGCGGCGTTTGGACTGAACGCGCCGGACGAGATTCTCCACGACATGATTGTGAACCTGCAAAACGCTCAAGCCTATGGAGAATCGCGGGGACTTTTCGCCGCCCGAAAAGCCGTGATGCAGGATTTCCAATCCAAAGGCGTTATGGACGTGGAGATCGAAGATGTCTTTATCGGCAACGGAGTCAGCGAATTGATCCAGATCTCAATGATGGGGCTTCTGGACTCAGGCGACGAAGTTCTCATTCCCATGCCGGATTACCCCCTGTGGACAGCGGCGGTTACCCTTGCGGGCGGCAAGGCCGTTCACTATCTTTGCGACGAGTCCGCGGATTGGAACCCCGACCTTGACAACATCCGCTCCAAAATTACTCCAAAAACAAAGGCGATTGTAGTTATCAATCCCAACAACCCGACCGGCGCGGTTTACGACCGTCAGATTCTGGAAGGCATCGCCCAAATTGCCAGAGAGAACGATTTAATAGTATACGCCGATGAAATTTACAGCCGCATCACCTACGAGGGGGCGAAACATATTCCCATGTCAACTATCGCCCCCGACATCCTCACGATAAGTTTTGACGGCCTTTCCAAAGCCTACCGCGCCGCCGGTTTCCGCGCCGGGTGGATGGTTATTTCAGGCAACAAAAAATGCGCCGCCGACTATGTTGAAGGACTCGATATACTTGCCAATATGCGCCTCTGTCCCAATATGCCCTCGCAGATGGGAATACAGACCGCGCTCGGCGGCTACCAGAGCGTCAAAGACCTGATCCTCCCGGGAGGCCGCCTGCTGGAGCAGAGAAACACCGCGGTCAGTCTTGTAAACGAAATCCCCGGCCTTTCGGTTGTTATGCCAAAAGGCGCCCTCTACTGTTTCCCGAAAATAGACGTTAAACGCTTTAACATAAGCGACGACGAAAGATTCATGCTCGACCTGTTACGCGGCCAGCATCTGCTTTTGGTACACGGCACCGGCTTTAACTGGAAAGAACCTGATCATTTCCGCATCGTCTTCCTCCCCGACAAGGACACTCTGACAGACGCAATGCGCAGACTGGCGGTTTTTCTGGAAAAGTACAGGCAGAGTTAATAGACAATACCGCTATATATGGTGTATTATGTAAATAAGTAAATTTATAAATAAGGAGTAAATATGAATTTTGAAAAATTAAAAGAAAATGTTGATGCTGCCCAAGTTGTAGAAGAACTGATTGCCATATCAAAAAAGGTTTTTGGTAAATGCGACGATGAGGTAAAAAAAGTTGTTGAAATATTTATCACAGAATCATATTTGATGGGGAAGAAAAATCAGGTAAAAACATTTGAGGAATAAAATATACGGCGTATAAGGTTTACTATAAAAGGATAAAATGACTTTTACGAACCTTGAACAGTATCTGAATAACGGAATTGAATCCCTTGTTAAAGACGCTCTGCGAAAAACATTGAAAAACCCAAAGGAAACCGCGTTTCTTGTTCAATACGGACTAAGCGTGAAAAAAGCCGAAGCGCTCAGGCATAAGGCGGCGCAAAGAGGCGAGCATATTCCCTCTTTTCTGATTGCCAGTATCACAAGCCAGTGTAATTTAAACTGCGCCGGCTGTTACGACCGCGTAAGGGAAGCGGCTTCAGTTAAAGAGGAATTGAGCCGCGAAGATTGGGGGCGGATTTTCACAGAGGCGGCGGAACTTGGCATTTCGGCAATTCTGCTTGCCGGAGGCGAACCGCTGAAAAGAGCCGATGTGCTGGAAGAAGCCTCGCGTTATGCGTCAATACTGTTTCCTGTTTTTACAAACGGAATTATGCTTGACAGCGCCTGTGTAAATTTTTTTGAAAAGAACCGTCATCTGATTCCCATTATCAGTATTGAGGGCGGCGAAATATTGACCGATACGCGAAGAGGCAGCGGCGTCTATACACAAACAATGCAGGCAATGAAAAGCCTAAAAGAATTTGATCTGCTATTCGGCGCGTCGATAACGGTAACAAACGACAATCTTTCCGATGTAACCAGCGAAGAAACCATCACGGAACTTGAAGAAAAAGGCTGCAAGGCGTTGGTGTTTGTGGAGTATGTTCCCGTCGCCTCTCCGGGACTTGCCCTGGACGCCGCCGGGCGATCTCTGCTGGAAGAAAAGCTCGCTTCCCTGAGAGAAAAGCGGGAGATGATCCTTGTCTCTTTTCCCGGCGACGAAAAGGAATCCGGCGGCTGTCTTGCGGCAGGACGCGGTTTCTTTCATATAAGCGCCGCCGGCGGCGCGGAACCTTGTCCCTTTTCCCCCTATTCCGATACCAGCTTGAAAACAGCGTCCCTTCGTGAAGCGCTGCAATCTCCCCTATTTACCAAGTTACGTGAAAACGGCGCTCTCCTTGGCGAACATACAGGAGGCTGCGTGCTTTTTGATCAAGCGGAATATGTACAGGCTCTTGCCAATAGCCCATAAATATTGATGGAGCATTTCCGCACCGGCAGAATTAAGCGGTTAATACAGATAACGGCACGACATTTACGCCGTCCTTGCGGCGGCAGGCAATGCCGTTAGCTGTAATTACGGTAAGCGCGGCAGGCGCCCCCATTTTTTCCTGATCAATTTTTTTTGCGAAGGTGAGCAGGTTTTCGGCGGCTGCGTTTTGTGCACCGAAACCTGTTTTTACCTCAAACGCGGCCCACGTTCTGTCAGGATATTCAATAATTGCGTCTACTTCCAAATTTCTGGAATCACGGTAATGGTAAACTTTTCCGTCATGCGCTTCGGCGTAAATTCTAAGATCGCGAATTGCAAGAGATTCAAACAAAAGACCCAGATAGCTTATTTCTTTCGTTAGCTTTTTTATGGAAAGCCCAAGAGCGCCGACGGCAAATGAAGGGTCAACAAAATGACGCTTCGGCGTTTTACGCAGAGTATCAGATGAGCGGATGTGCGTACTCCATGCGGGAAGATCCTCCACAATCATAAGCCGTTCAAGGGATGCCAGATATTCGGCGGCGGTTTCTTCGTTAATTTGCGCATAACTGCCTCCTGTATCCATAGCAAGCGAAGAAAGCGTCGCCTGTGTGGAGATATTTCTGGCAAGCGATTGCATGAGCCGTATAAGTTTTTGAGGGTCTCTCCTTTTCCCGCCGAACCTGCTTATGTCTACCTCTGCAATAAGGGTGATATAATCCTGCATGAAGCGTAATGCCGCCTTACCGTCTTTTCCGATAAGACTGGGCCAGCCGCCAATTGTAATTTTCTCCGCCAGATCTTCCAGACTAAAGTCCGTCTGCCGCGAACCGGGAACGCTGCCCTTCATTATTTTCGCGAGACTCACTTCCCCGCTTGACCAGCCTTTTTCAAACAGCGACATGGGACGCATCTTTATTACCGAAAAACGCCCCGCTCCGGAATGAAGCCTTGCCCGTTCTTCGGGGGTTGCCGAACCTGTAAGGATAAACTGCCCGTTTTTTCTCCGGTCGTCTACCTCGCGCCTTACATAATTCCAGATTTGGGGAAATTCCTGCCATTCGTCTATCACACGGGGGACAGAACCTTTCAATACTGATTTCGGATCAATCTCCATAAGCAGCCGCATTTCATCATCAGTATCAAGGCGCACAAGACTTTTTGCCGCATGAGCGGCAGTTTCGGTTTTCCCGCAGCTTTTCGGCCCCTTTATCAAAACAGCCCCCGATTCACGGAGCCGTTTTTGAAGAGCCTCATCGGTAAAACGCCTTAAATATGGATTCCCCATAAAATACCCGCTTAAAGTATAACACATCAACCCGATAAATGTAAGTGATCCAACCCGAAAAATATGACTTTTTAAACCCGATAAATATAAATATTTGAACCCGATAAATATAACTTCTATAACCTGAAAAATGTAACTACTTAAAACCGATAAATATGACTTTTTTAACCCGATAAATATAAACTATTTCCTAGTGGTTTCAGGTAAATTTATATTGAAGGAAGTTGTTCGGCGATAAATTTTCACCTAACCCTGAAACTCAGCCGCTGAATGGGAGACGGCCCGTACTTTTTTACAAGCTCTCTGTGCGTCTTAGTGGGGTAACCCTTGTGCTTTTCATAACCGTACTGAGGGTATAGCTCGGCCATTTTGTCCATGTACGCGTCGCGTTCTGTTTTGGCGAGTATTGAGGCGGCCATCACTTCGCTGACCTTTGCGTCGGCTTTTACCATTGCCTTGCAGGGGGCTTGTATGTCGGGAATTTTATTGCCGTCTACAATGACGGAGATATTTTCATCCGGCGCAAGAGCGGCTCTTTTTAACATGTCCTCAAAGGCGCGTTTCATCGCAAGAAGGCTTGCCTGTAAAATGTTGATACTGTCAATTTCCGTGTGCGATGCCCAGCCAATACCCCAGGCAAGCGCCTGTTCGCAGATTACGCGCCGTGCTTCGTCACGTTTCTGAGGCGTCATTTTTTTTGAATCGTTCAAAAGTTCCAAAGGAAAATCGCTTTTAAGAATTACCGCGGCGGCGCAGACAGGACCGGCAAGCGGTCCGCGTCCGGCTTCGTCAATGCCGCATATCATCAGTTTTCTTCCGTAAGTACGCCGAGGGCATTTCGCAGATCGGGATCGCGCTCGTAGTAATTATCCTCAAGTTCTTTTTCCGTTAGCCCGACAAGCTCGTGGCTCATATAATGTATCCAGTAGCCTTCGTCATGAATCGATACGTCGTGTTTTCGGCACCAGTAGTCGGGCTGGATAGCGTGCTGTTCCTGTTTGTCGTAAAAAAACTTGTAATCGTGAACCGCGACTTTAAGATCGCAGCGCGGAATTCCCTTGTCGAGAATTATCTGCGCAAGGTGGTTTATAGTTTTGCCCGAATCGAAGATGTCGTCTATCAAAAGCACCTTGTCACCGACGCGCAGATGTTCAGGCGAATAAGTCCAGCCGTCGACCCTGATGTGTTCCGATTTGGCGACATCGGTGTAGGATCGGGCGACGACAGCCGCATAGTACACAGGACGCGCTCCCCTGTGAACAATTTTGAAGTACTCGCTGATTATATTGCCAAGATAAGCGCCGCCGCGGAGGGAGACGTAGATTACGTCGCGAATGAATCCTTCGCTGTAAATTCGACGCGCTAGTTTGATGGCGTTGTCCCGTACTACATCAAATTGAAGAAATTCTTTTCTCATATATCACCCCTTTGGCGGACGAAGGAAGCCAAAAAAACTTCCGCACAGGCCGCCGACAATGTGCGCGAATTGTGAAATGTTATCTGAATTGAAAGAGTTAAACAGCTGTACTCCCATGTAAAGAATCAACACAAGTATAAAGGTCAGCGGAATTTCACCGTGTGTAAAATTTGTAAACGAAGATAAGAGGATCATCATGAATACTACTCCGGAAGCGCCCATGAGCGAGCTGCGAAAAAAGAGTATGTTAAGAATCCCCGTAACAAGAGCCGTTATGACCATCATTATAAGCAGCAAAGAAGAGCCGTAGTTTTCTTCCAGCATGGGGCCTATGAGGAGTATCAGCGTAAAGTTGCCGATCAAATGAGACCAGTCTTTGTGTCCTATGATATGGGTAAAAATTGTAACCCAGTTTCTGAAACTGCCCGCGCTGAAACTTCCCCTGCC
>JAISSH010000089.1 GCA_031273265.1 Treponema sp. | reverse complement strand
GCGGATATAGAACACGACAAAGGCGTACTGACATTTTATGAAAAGAACGGCTTTATCCCCAATGACGAACTCTCTAACAAAAACCGCAAAACAATCAGCATGAGAAAAGACCTGTACCTGTGAAAAAAACCCTGCTGGCTATGCTTGAACCTCAACCGAGCGCGGAAGCGCGAAGGTTCCCCTCTTGAACCTCAACCGAGCGCTACGAACTAAAGGTTCGTTGCGCGAAGGTTCCCCCCTTGACAATAAATAAACATAGTCAGACACTCCCACGCCATTAATACCCTGTTCTTACCCATGTTCCATCACTTCCGCTGAATGATGTTTCGCTGGTTACGGTATATAAATATGTATACCCTTCCATTTGAATCGTCATTCTGTTTCCGTCTATGCTATAGCTGCCGGTTCCAGTTCGTCCTTGCCGGTTGGTGTAGGTAAATATACCGCTTCTGGCTATTGCAGTTAATCTTATTCTTGCTTGAGTACCGGCAAGAGCGTAAGTGCCGCTTTGTAAAGGCGATCTAAAGGCTTCGGCAATTTCTCTGCCTATGTTGCGATCCGGCGTACTCGAACTGGACGAAGATGAAGGCGGTGGTGTATAATCGTCATTATATGTTGATCTTGGTTGTTGAGATGAAGAAGGCGGCGCACTAGCAACTTGACTGGGAGCAGTCCACACCGCGCCGTTTTGCTTGAGGTAATTGTAGATGTCGATATAGCCTTCTTCATAGGCTGCTTGAGCGGCTGTTCTTCTTTTACCATCCGTGTAATTAACCATTGCACCTGATTCAACCAGTAGCCTTACAATTCCAATTTTACCCCTCGTTGCAGCATATTGTAAGAGAGATACACCTTCTGCATAAATACTATTTACATTGTAGCCGTTTTCAATTAATAATCTTGCAATTGCAATTTTATTATCATCAAAGGAAAACAAACTGTTATCAGAAACATTATAGTTAAATCTATACATATCGGCACCTCCTTCCAGTAGTGCCCTTATTATAGATATATCCAAATTGTCATAAATGGCCTTTTGTAATATATAAAGACTGCCTAAACCAAAAATATCCAGAAGATATGCATTAGTAACACCGATTGTCATATCGGGTCTATATTTACAATAATAATAATCGGCTGTTACATTGAAATCTACACCATATTTTGCTAATAACTGGATTACAAGTACAGCTATACTTCTATTCGTATTTATTGGTGCTATATTCGGATGATTATTGAGGCTATAGCCACCAATAACAGAATATAGTAGAGCAGATAAATCCATTCGATTCCGGTTTTCCCGTAATACCCGTTCCATTGATGATAAATCTTGCTGGTCAAAATATTCGCAAAATTGAATTTCATTTGGATTCCATGCTTCCGTAAAAACGGTCTGTATATTCACAATTAATAGGAAAACCACCGCTAAAAAAATCATTTTCCTTTTCATTTGAAAACTCCTTATTTACCTGCTAAAGGTTGAAATATAATATTTCACTAACGCCGTTTTGCTTCGCCTGTCCGCCAAGCTCGTACCCATATGTAAGAAAAGCCGTTAATGTCCTTGAATGTTTCATCGTTAACTATTGTCCATGTATCAAAGCCTGCGTTGCCATAGTCAACATTTACCTGCGTTCCAACAATTCTTGCCCTGCCTACGACATAATTTCCATCCGGACTCCATACCGTAACAGTCATTTCAGAACTGTTAAAAACAACCTTTGCTTCTCCGGTCATAAAAGTTGCCCTGTATACGCCATTTTTTAAGGCGGTATTGCTCTGCGCGTACAGCGCGGAAACCCCGGCAATCAGCGCGACAAGCCCAATCAAAATAGTTTTCTTTACCATACAAATCTCCTTAATCTTTTATTCAAATGGTCAATTTTAGAAGAAACTCCAAGTTAATCATTCCGTTCTATATGAATTATATAGAACTATAAGGCTTTTATCAAGGAGTAAATCGTATAGTTCAATAGGATATATAGAGATTGAAAAGGACAATAGACATGGACGGACAGGAAATAAAGACCACATTAGGGAAAAATATCAAATTAATCAGGAATCACAGGCAGTATTCCCAAGAGGTTTTAGCCGAAAAAGCCGATATTTCCATTACTTTTTTAAGCAACATTGAAAGGGGGCTTAAATTCCCAAAACCTGCCGTATTGGCGCAGATAGCGGATAGTCTGGGGGTGGAAGTCTGCGAACTTTTTAGGACGAATTCCGCGCCTAATATTGCGCCCATTGTTGTGCGTAATGACAGCAAAAAAATGTTAGACCGCCTTTCTAAAGTGATGACCCGAAAGGTTAATATTGCGGTTAATAATGCAATGGAAGGGGTTTTCAGGGATTTTCGGAAATAAATTCCTTTATATTGAGGCAAAAAGCGGTTTCAAAAAGCCATGAAACGATGTATAATAGAACAGAAAATCGACATGACCGAAGGAGAAAATCATGCCAAAGAAACAATTTAACGAGACAGTTTACAAGGATTTAAACAACTTTATTTTTGGCAAGTCCGAGTACCCGGTGCCGCTGGCTAATGGCATGGTTATCGGCGGTGGGATGGTGTACCCTGAGATTAACTTTACTCTGCCGCCCATGACTATTGAAAAGGATTCCATGCCGAAAGTTTTGGAACAGTATCGGGAAATTATCACCGGTATCTGCGAACGGGCTGTGGCTCTGGAATCGCCGGGCTTTGTCGCGGAAATTGAAACCCTGCCGCCCATGACGTTTAACCCGCAATGGGGAACTGATGTCTGTAAAATTGTTGTTGATATTATCAAAGAATACGCCGCCAAACACGGTTTGAAGGGAGCGGTGCGAATCACTCCGAACGATATTCGGGAAGGTCATGGCTTGGAACATATGTGGCGCGGCAGTCATTGGGACAATATCCTTGAGACGTTCGAGTCGTGCGCCAAAACGGGAGCGGATTTTCTTGCGATTGAATCGGTGGGAGGGAAGGAAGTCCACGATGATGCGATCATGTACGGCGATATAAAAAAATCCCTCTTTGCCCTTTCCGTGCTTGGCTGTCGTGACATGGAAAAACTTTGGACACAGATCGTCGCTATCGCCGAAAGAACCAAAACAATTCCGTCGGGCGACACAGCTTGCGCGTTTGGAAATACCGCGCTTGTTCTGGCTGACCGTGGTTATATATCGAAGGTGTTTGCCGCCGTGGTTCGTGTGATGACGGCGGTTCGCTCTCTTGTTGCTCTTGAGTGCGGCGCTCGCGGTCCCCACAAAGACTGTGGATACGAAGGCGTGTACATCAAGGCGATTACAGGCACTCCCATTGCGACAGAAGGGCGCACCGCTGCTTGCGCTCATCTTTCGCCTCTTGGAAATGTGGCAGCTTGTCTTGCCGATTTGTGGAGCAACGAGTCTGTTCAGAACATAAAGCTTTTGGGCGGAATGGCGCCAACGGTAAGTTTTGAACAGCTTGCCTATGACTGCCGGCTTATGAACGAAGCAACCGCTAAGGGAAAAGACGCGGCGCTGCTTCTTCGCGATCTTCATGCCGATTCGGATTCTCGTCTCGATCCTCAAGCTTATGTGCTTGCTCCTGATGTTGTTCTGCGAATTTCCAAAGAGCTGGTTAAGGAGCAGGGTCACTACAATCGGACAAAACGCGCCGCAGAATTGGCGATTGTAGAAATTGCGCGCGGTTTCAAAGAGAAACGGCTCAAACTTTCCGACAGGGAAGAGGCGTCTCTTGCTCAACTTGAAAAAGAAATCAATTCACTTCCTTCCGATGAAGCAAAACTTACCGCCGAAGTAATTGACGACTGCGAAAAACTCGACCCGAAGAAGTATGACATGTAACCGCTGTTTATAATAACCGCGTAGTTTTCATAAAAATATCCATCTCATTCTGAATACAATTATTCTTTTATTTCTGTCAAATATCCATAAAATGTACAAGCTCTCCGCCTCTGTTGTCGCCATATTTTATAGTACCAGTTTGCGAGGAGGATGAGTATGAACCTTAGATTTAAATTGACTTCGATAATTTTTGTAATGGTTGCGGCGGTAATTGCTATTTTGTCGATCATCACCATCAATCAAAGCAGAAAAATGCAAGTTGCGACGACGTACAGTTACGCTGAAGAGTTAGCTGAAAAAAATGCTGTTGAAGTTCGACGGCGCTTTGAAAAATTTCTCAATTACGGAGAAGTTCTTGCCCAAATTTTGAGCGAGTATGAAAGCACGGAGGAAAATTCACGGCGGCAAAGTTATGACGAGCTTCTGCGAAGCACGATTCAGCAGCAAACGCGGATAATGGGCATTTTTACAGCGTGGTTTCCCAATACCATAGACAGATATGACGGCAGAATGGGACAGTATCAGACTTTTTACACCCGCAGAAGAACAGGCAATGTAGAGCGCATAACGGCGGGCTACGAAGGCTGGCGGGAATATTTGGATCAGATTGCCGTAAGCAGGAATCCCGTTCTTGAGACTCCGGTATGGAGGGATATTTTCGGATATGGGAATGTTCCGATTATCTCCGCGCAGTACCCGGTTAAAAATTCAAAAGGCTCCGTTGTTGGAATAATAGGAATAAACTGGGTCAGTACCATGCAGGAAATTGTCGATGAATTAGTTAAGGAAATATACGACGGCAAGGGAGTTGCCGGTATATTTGCCAACGACAGCACAATTGTCGCGCATTTTGATCCTCAGCGGTTAAAGGACAGCGTTGAGGAAAATGCTGCAGAAAGAAAAATGTTAGGTGATATGCATAGCCGGATAATTCAGGTAATTAAAAACGGCGGCGAAAACGGCAAACCTGTATCAATAAGCCGCTATTCTCCGGCTTTGGAAACAGACATACGCCTTTTATATCAGCCTATCAATGTTTCCGGCATAAGTACGCCATGGTGTCTTATGCTTGCAATTCCCATGAATGAGATAAACAAACCTGTCCGGGAAATGACGATTTTTACTATAATATTTGCGGTATTCGTACTCTCAGCGGCTTCGGTTATTACCTTTTTTATCGCCGGAAGCATTGTAAAGCCGATTATTGGCGTAACGTTCACCCTTAAGGATATTTCCGAAGGCGAAGGCGATTTGACAAGACGGATAAATAACAATTCCAAAGACGAAGTGGGCGATCTTTCCCGTTACTTCAATAAAACATTGGAAAAAATAAGAGACCTTGTCAAAAACATAAAAAGAGAAGCGGAAATATTATCTGATATTGGCAGTAATCTTGCAACTAACATGAACGAAACCGCCGCCGCCGTGAACGAAATCAACGCGAACATTCAAAGCATCAAGGGGCGCGTAATTAATCAGAGCGCAAGCGTGAGCGAGACCCACGCAACTATGGAGCAGGTTACAGGAAACATTGACAAGTTGAATGAACATATTGAAGATCAAAGCGCCAACGTATCGCAGGCGTCATCGGCGATTGAGGAAATGGTAGCGAATATTCAGTCCGTTACGCAAACACTTGTTAATAATTTTGTCAATGTAACAACGCTGAAAGAAGCCTCAGAAGTTGGACGTAACGGACTGCAGGATGTAGCGACTGATATTCAGGGAATTTCCCGCGAATCTGAAGGCTTGCTGGAGATTAACTCGGTAATGCAGAACATTGCCAGCCAAACCAATTTGCTTTCGATGAACGCGGCAATTGAGGCGGCTCACGCGGGCGACGCGGGCAGAGGCTTCGCCGTAGTCGCCGATGAAATTCGCAAACTCGCGGAAAGTTCCGGCGAACAGTCAAAAACCATCGGCGCGATTTTGAAGAAGATAAAAGAATCAATTGAAAACATTACACAATCCACCGAAAACGTGCTGACGAAATTCGAGGCAATCGATTCAAGCGTCAAGGTTGTTGCGGAACAGGAAGATAATATCCGTAACGCGATGGAAGAGCAGGAACAGGGCAGCAAGCAAATTCTGGACGGCATCAGCCGCTTGAACGATATTACACGGCAGGTAAAGAGCGGTTCAAATGAAATGCATGAAGGCGCGCAAGAAGTGATACAGGAAAGCGACAACCTTGAAAAGGCAACTCAGGAAATCACTTTGGGCATGAACGAGATGGCAAGCGGAGCGGAACAGATCAACGCGGCAGTAAATCAGGTCAACGAAATAAGCGCCAGAAACCGCGAAGGCATTACCGCCCTGATTAAAGAAGTTTCACGTTTTAAAGTATAATAGTCCCCCTTTCTCCGCCCCCTAAAGACCATGTTGTTTTTAGGGGGTTTTTTTGTTATGCGCCATTTATTTTGTTAATCTGACCCACATGTCGCCGATTCCGTCGAATATGACATACGGAACCATAGGACCGCCGCGATTCTGGAATTCTAATTCATTACCTTCATCCAACCAAAGGACAACGCCGTAAGTTTCTTCATCTACCCATTCATCAAACCGTTCCGGATCAGGAATGCCATATAAAAAATTTACTATCCAATTATGCGCCCATTTTATTTCATCAAGCGAAATATACCACCTGTCATCATCAAAACTAAAAACGGCGACGCCTGTGTATTCAACATCGTTTGCTTTTAATGTATAGGAAGTCTCTGTCAGATCAAGTATAAGCGTATTTTCATCTTCATTATACGGCCATTCTGCCGTGTATTTGTATCGTCCGACAAGATTTTTAATTGGGAAAAACTCCCCGTACACAAAGGCGGGACCTTCGTATTCTTCGGGGTCTTCGCCGTAGTTCCCCGTACGCCCTACAAAATACTTTTTTTGCCCGTCTTCATCACGGTAGGAAAAACCAAAACACGACATGATTCCCACTTCAGTCCACGATGCAACAAACGGCTTTTCGGGATGTAATTCCTCTATCGAATATAACACCTTGTCAATCTCATAAAAAAGCTCATCGTTGTCATCAAAATTGATGGAGACGGACAGCCAGCTAAAATCTTTAACCGGAACATTCGTTGTAAACGCGATTAAAATGTAGTCTTCATCATCAATGAATGAATCATAAACAGCGTACTTTTCAAAAAAAGACTCGTCCGCATACGAAACATCAATCTGAACTTCGCCGGTTTCAATCAGAATTTCATCGGTTTCAATATTTTTGAGAGCGGGCTTTTTATCGCAACTAATTGTGATAAAAACAATCACCGTAATTAATAGTATGAATTTATTTATTTTGTTGCTCATAATTATACTTATATAGTGTACAATAATATTTATACTTTTTGAAGGGTGAAAAAACGGCTTACTTTTACAGAATTTTAGAAAAAAAGCTGGAAAATACGGAAAAGAAACGGATTTTGTTGTTGAAAAAGACAACGGCGAAACAATAGCAGTGGAAGTTAAACTTGTCTCTTACTTGTGCAATCTTGTCAATATATATAAAATATAACTATGAAATTTTTCCGTATTGCGGTTGCGCTGTCCCTGTTCGTATTCGCGGTTCCTGTCTTTGCGCAGCGTACAACAACCGTTAAAATGGCTTCTCCTGTTCCGGAGAATTCTCCCTGGGGACGCTTCTTCAATCAAATTGCCGCTGACTGGAAAAAAATAACCAACGGCGAAGTGGAAATGATCGTTTACCATAACGGCGTTGCAGGCAGTGAAAAAGAAGTTGTGCGAAACTTAAGAGTTAATCAGTTACAGGCGGCTGTTCTTTCCACATACGGGTTATACGAGATAAGTCCGGAAGTGATGACCCTGAGCTGTCCTTTTCTAATTAGGGACGATGACGAACTTGATCTGGTTCTTGCCGGTCTTAAAGGCGAGCTTGAAGAAAAAATCAACGGCAAGGGGTATTTCACCATTGCATGGGCGCGTGTCGGATGGGTCAAGTTTTTTTCCAAACAGCCGATTTTTGTTCCTGCGGATTTGAAAAAGCAGAAGCTGGGAACAAACGCGGATCAGGCGGAGATGAACGAGATTTTCAAGACTATGGGTTTTCAGATGGTTCCAGTTGCACGTAACGACATTCTTATCGCGCTTAACAGCAACATGGTAGACGCGGTCTTTCAGAGTCCTGTCGCGGTGGGGAGTATGCAGGTTTTCGGGCTTGCCAAAAACATGGCGTCAATAAACATCGCTCCCTTTATAGGCGCGGTTGTTTTTAACCAGAGGACATGGCGCTCGATTCCGGAAAAATACAAACAGCAGATGATTGACGCCGTTAGAAAGAACGAAGCGGAACTTGACAAGGCTATCAGAGAAATGGAAGACGACATGGTTAAAACCATGAAAAATTACGGATTAAAAGTAAATCAGTTAAGTCTCCAGCAGGAACAGTTGTGGTATGAGGAAATCGGAAAGTCCATGCCGAATCTTATCGGCTCTATGTTTGACAGCGGCGTTTACGGACGAATAGAAACAATTCTGCGCAATCACAGAAACGGACTTCGATGATGGAACAAAAGCGCCTTACCCCATTTTCAATTCTTGGCGTGCTCGAAAAAGGCGTTTGCATTGCAGCCATTGTTTCTCTCGTGCTAATTGCCGCAGCGGAAGCAATCGCGAGACTTTTTCATTCCAGCGTTCCCGCGTCTAACGGTCTAATGATGCACATTCTTCTTTTACTGGGACTTTTTTCCGGCATGTATACCGCAGGGACAGGAGATCACCTTTCCATTGTGCTGATCCATTTTATAAAAAGTGAAAAGCTCAGGCAGATAATAGCCGTTGTTACAGGCTTTCTCGCGGTTTTTATCTGTACTGTCATCGCGTGGTCTTCGATTTCATTTATTAAAATTGCCATAAAGCCTGAGCTTATCGGTTTTATTCCCAATTTGGTTTTTATTCTGGCGATGCCGCTCGCCTACTGTGTGATGTCCCTGCGCTTTGCCTTGCGCGTGCCCGGCAAGGGAAAGATATTCTCTCTTGCGGCGCTGGTCGCGGCAACCGCCGCCGCTTTTCCTGCAATCGCCAAAATTGTTTGGGGCTTTGACACACCGGACTCCGTCTTTGATCTTACAATGTTTTTTAGCGATATTATTTTCAATTTTCGGCTTCCGTTGATCCTGCTGCTTATTGCCGCAGCTCTTATGGGCGCGCCGCTTTTTACTGTGATTGCCGGTATCGCGCTTGTCAGCATACAGTCTGCGGGCGGCGAAGCCGAAGCGGTAAACAATTCGATATACTCCGCTCTTACAGATTCAAATATGATAGCCATTCCGCTTTTCACACTGACAGGATTCATCCTTTCCGAAAGCCGCGCAGGAGAGAGGCTTGTGTACAGCTTCCGCAGTTTGTTCAGTTGGATTCCCGGAGGCATGATTATCGCCACGGTGATCATCTGCGCCTTCTTCACCTCGTTTACAGGAGCGTCTGGAATAACGATTCTTGCGTTAGGCGGTATTCTTTTTACCATATTGAGCGAAAAGTCCGCCTACCCGGAACGTTTTTCCATTGGACTGTTAACCTCGGCGGGCTGTATCGGACTGTTGTTCCCGCCCTCACTGCCGATTATTCTCGCGGGGGCAACGAGCAGAACCAACATTATCCACATGTTTTTGGGCGCGATAATTCCGGGGCTTATTCTGGTCATTGCCATGATAGTCATGGGGATTGTTGCGTCGGTAAAGGTAAAAATTCCCGTTGAACCTTTCCGTCTGGGTAAAGCCGCTTCTTCCCTTAAAGAATCGGCGCTGGAAATCATTCTTCCCATTTTTTTGATCATTGGTTATTTTTCCGGCGTTTTTTCGCTGGTCGAGATTGGGGCTATATCGGCGATTTATGTTTTTATCGCCGAGGTGCTGATCCATAAAGACATTGCGTTCCGCGATCTCCCCAAAGTTTTTTACAAAGCCCTGCCAATTATCGGCGGTATTCTTTCGATAATAGCCATGGCAAAAGCGCTGTCCTACGCCATTGTGGATACCCAAGCGCCGGACAATTTCGCCCACTGGATGCAGAGCGCCGTTGAATCAAAAGTTCTGTTTCTCCTTCTGCTTAACCTTGCGCTGTTGATTGTCGGCTGTTTAATGGATATTTTTTCGGCGATTCTTGTGGTTCTTCCGCTTGTGGCTCCGCTCGGCGCGGTTTACGGAATTGATCCCGTACACCTTGGAGTTATTTTTATTATCAACATGGAGGTCGGCTTTTTAACGCCGCCTGTGGGAATCAATCTTTTTCTTGCGAGTTACCGTTTTGGAAAGCCTTTTACCCAAATTTGCCGTTGTGTGCTGCCCTTCCTGATTGTTCAGCTTGCGGTTGTGTTGCTTATAACCTATGTTCCAGCGCTCTCAACATTTCTGCCGCGATTTTTCTAAAAAAAAGCGGAGGTCGATGCCTCCGCTTTACTGTTGTCGTTATGCGAAAATTATCGCGCGTATTCAGTAATCCGCGTTTCGCGAATCATTGTTACCTTGATACGTCCCGGATAGCGGAGATCGTTTTCAATCTTCTTGGCGATTTCTTTCGCCAGATCGCGGGTCTGCTCATCGTTGACGGCTTCGTTGTTGACCATTATGCGTAATTCGCGGCCTGCCTGAATAGCGAAAGATTTGTCTACGCCGGTGAAGCCTGTGGCAATGCCTTCAAGGTTTTCAAGGCGTTTTATGTAATTATCCAGCGTTTCCTTGCGCGCTCCGGGGCGTGCCGCGGAAATGGCATCGGCAATTTGTACGATGACGGCTTCTACACAGGTCGGCTCAATGTCGTTGTGATGACTGCCGATTGCGTTGATTATGCGCGGGTCTTCGCCCATTTTGCGCGCCATGTCCATGCCTATTTCGGCGTGGTTCAGATCGGAATCGGACTCAGTGCCCTTTCCGATGTCGTGTAACAGAGCGGCGCGCTTGGCAAGGTCGCGGTTACAGCCGACTTCGGCTGCCAACATTCCCGCGATAACCGCGACTTCCTTTGAATGGTGAAGCACATTCTGTCCATAACTGGTGCGGAAGTACAGCCGCCCAAGCGCGCGGACAGCGTCCTGCTTGATATTGTGAATGCCCATATCAAAGAGGACCTTTTCGCCTTCTTCAAAAATTTTCTGCGAAATGTCCTTGCTCACCTTGATGACGATTTCTTCAATCCGCGCCGGATGAATCCGCCCGTCGAGAATCAGCCGCTCAAGGGCGATTTTCGCTATTTCACGGCGCACCGGATCAAAACAGGAAATGACGACCGCTTCGGGCGTGTCATCAATGATGATGTCCGCGCCCGTGAGAGTTTCAAGGGTGCGTATGTTGCGCCCTTCCCTGCCGATAATCCGCCCCTTCATTTCATCGTTGGGCAGGGTTACGGTGGCTACCGTTACATCGCCTGTAACTTCCGTCGCAAGCCGCTGGATCGTCGTAACCAGAATATCGCGCGCCCGTTTTTCGGCGGCAAGATTGGCTTCCTGCTCGATCTTGTTGATCAGAGACTGCGCGTCATGTTTGGCTTCGCTTTCCAAATCGCGAATTATTAAAGACTTGGCTTCATCGGCTGTTAACCCCGAAATCCGCTCAAGTTCCGACCGATAGCGCTGTTCCTCTTTGGAAAGCACTTCTTCTCGTAGTTGAAAGGCTTTTTCCTTTTCAACATACACTTGTTCAGTCCGCTCTAACTGAGCGGTCTTTTTATCGATTGTTTCTTCTTTTTGCACAACGCGGCGTTCATACCGCTGCAACTCAGCCCTGCGTTCCCGAGTCTCCCTCTCCTGCTGGTTCCGTTCACGGATTACCTGTTCTTTCGCCTCAAGAAGAATCTCTTTCTTCTTTGCCTCAGCTTCCTTAATCGCATCATGTTTTATTCGTTCTGCGAACTGCTCCGATGCCGTAAGTTGAAATCTGGCGTAAAGCCATCTAATTATCCAGCCTAAGGTTAACCCGGCAAGAGGGAGGACAATCCAAAACATCCATTTCATAGGTGTTCCCCTTACCGAAAATAATTCAAATCCAAATAAGAATACACTAAAAATTAGAGGATGTCAAGCTAAATTATGTGTAATTTTACCAAATTACATACGGAATTCGCTGCCCAGATACACTTTTCGCACCATTTCGTCGTTTAAAATGGCGTCCCGGCCGCCGTGGGCGA
>JAISSH010000055.1 GCA_031273265.1 Treponema sp. | reverse complement strand
TAATTATCGTATCTTTTCACTTTACCTGTTTTAAGCTAATATAAGACATGGAATCACAGATAAAACAATCAATCGAACTTTTGATAAACAACATCAAGGGTTTAATTTCCGTAGACACGAAAAAACTGGAGTATATCATCGCCGCCCAAATAGCGGGGGGGCATGTAATTCTGGCGGACTCTCACGGGGTGGGAAAAACTTCTCTTGCGCGGGCGCTGGCTCAGTCTATCCGCTGGCATCCTAAGGATATGACTGTGGGCGAGGCAAAAGCGGACGGTTCAAGCGAAGCAAAAATGGAAGGGTTCAGCCGTATTCAGTGTACGGTCGATCTTCTGCCGCAGGACATTCTTGGCTATAACCGCTTTATCGGTCATTCCGGCGAGTTGATCTTCAACAAGGGACCGATATTCGCGCATTTTGTGTTATGTGACGAGATAAACCTGCTCACCCCAAAGACACAGGGGAGTTTCTTTCAGGTGATGGAAGAGCAGAGTATCACTATCGAAGGCAAACTGTACCGCCTGACAGATCCATTTTTTATTATCGCCACAATGAATTTGAAAGGCGTTCACCTTTTCCCGCTTCCGACGCCCCAGCTTGATCGTTTTATGATTCGCCTGTCGCTTGGTTACCCTTCCGAAGAAGATGAAACGGAGATTATCAACCGGCACGGCAAAATTGACGCATGGGACAGTTTTCAGAGCGTGATAGACAGCGCGGACTTGATCCGCTGGAAAAAAATGGTAGACGAAGTGCAGATGCACCCCGACGTTACAGCCTACCTTGTAAATTGCGTCCGGCAGACGAGGTCTCACCCCGACATTGAAATACCGGCAAGCCCAAGAGCGGGTGTGCGTATTTCGCGGCTGGCGCGTTCCCTCGCTCTCTGCCGAGGTATGGACTATGTGCCTGTTGATTTAATCAAGGAAATATTTATTCACGCGATGGCTCACCGTATCATTACCCGCGATCCTTCCATACCGCCGGAAGCGCCGCTGGAAAGCATTTTAAATTCCGTCCCTGTTGAGCCAAAGAAACGGGAACAATCTTGATGGCAAAATCAGCGGAAGACAACCTACCCGCAGGCGGCGCGTCTGCTATGGGAAGGCGACTTCGTTTTCGACCTGTTTTTACGCCGGTTGGAGCCGCTGTTTTAATAATTGCCCTTGTTGTTTTGATTCGTTCCCTTATTGCGCGTAACGCTTATGAAGTTGTCCTCTCTTCCGCCGTCCTTTTGATTCTGCTTTTCCTCGGCGCAATCGGCGCGTGGAAAGCGAAAAAACTGCAAACGCTGGAAACTGGCTGGAAACCGCCTTTCCCGATGACAGCTAACGCCGGGGAAGAATCTCTCGTTTCGGGGTTTGACGCGCCGATTCCCCTGTTTTTCCGCCTGCACTTTATTGTTCGCGGGCGCTTTTCCCCCGCAGATTCAAAAAATAGCAACTGCCCTGTGTTAGCTGAAACTTCCGTACCGCGCGGAGAAGCGGCGGGGCGGCTTGCGCTGGATTTTCCCATGTCGGGCGTTTTTCGCGGAGACGGGTTCTGCCGTCTGCGCGACATTTTCGGCTTGTATTCATTTCCATGCGGAGCGACACAGCGGAGAACTTTAAAAATAAGGAGCGCCCCCTGTTTCGGGAAAAATCACCACATAAACGCGCAATCCGGCGCGGAGGACAGGCGCAACAAATCAACCGACAACGAAGAACGCTACTACATGAGGGAATATACTCCCGGAGACCGTTTCCGCGACATCAACTGGAAAAGTTCGGAAAAAATCGATACTTTGATAACCCGCATATCGCCGGATAATCAGGAAAAGGTCAGCCGGATTGACGTGTACTTCCGCAATTTCGGTCCCTCTCAAAAACCTTCGCTTGAGGCATTGTGGCTTTTGGATCGGGCGAAGGCGCGGCTTTCACTTTTTTTGCGCAGCCTTAAAGACGAACAGTCTTCATACGTGTTCCATGTACGCGCGGCGGATGGCAGTTGGGAAATCGAAGATCAAGACGACCTTGACGCTTTTCTGGAAGAGCTTGCCGGTTTCTCGTTTTATCCGCCGCAGAATGAAACGGCAATTCCTCAGGGAGCGGGCGACCTGTATGTTTTTTCAACTGCCTGCGATTTAGGGCTGCCCGGTTTTCTGCTTGCCTGTAACCCGCGCCCTGTTTCACTTTTTATTGTTCAACCGGCAGTGCGTGAAAAAAATGCCGCGAATAAAAACGCGGCGCAAAAAACGGAAACCGAAACTGAGACATTCCGTAAAAGGGATTTTCCGGCAAACGGATGCATTCCCTTTCCGCGCTGGCTGGTCAAAGGGAAAATCAGGCAGTTGGGCGTTCAGGCTAACATGGTAGAAATGCTCTACGCGGAGACAATGATATGACAAGCGAAGGCGAAAAAGTAAAAAAATCGCAGGTTTTTTTATTCATCTTGCGTCTTTTTTTATATTTTAGCGTAACGGGGCTGGTGCTCGTTCATCCCGGCATTTCAGTTTCCTTCGACCGTATCGGCGCGGCGCAGTGGTTTGTCATCATTCCCCTTCAGGCGTTAGTTGCATTTTTTCCGAAGCTTACCCTGCGAAAAAGATTCGTCTTTGCGGCTGTAACATTGTTCCCGCTTTCAGTTTGGGCTGGAGGGTTTGGACCGGGCGCGTTTGCGCCTTTTTTCGCGGGGACTGTCAGTTTCACCATCACATTTTTGCTTTTTTATCATCCGCGATGGGCGAAACCCGCCGCGCTTGAACCTTTCTTTTTAGCGTGGGTTTGTATGCGCCTGCTTGCGCTGTCCCGTTCCGGGGAAGACATCGCCGGGGAAAGCATGGCGCTTACACAGTTCATTCTTGTATGGACGGGAGTTGTTTTTCTTCTGCACAGCATTGTCGTGTACTTTTGCCTTTACCCGAAAAGCGCGGGCAAAGCGGGAAGGGAAGGAGCCGCTTTCCTCTTTGCGGCGTTAGCTGTTTTAGTTGTAACGCTTGTTGTTCTGCCCCCCGATTTTGTCCGCAATTCGATAATTGAAAATTTGAATCCTGAACGTATGCCGGAAAAAATCAAGAACGACAGCGACAGAGGCGTGCCCCGCGAGTCGGGAGGGCGAAAGAAAAGCAGAAGAACTGTTCCTCAGGACGAGAACGGCAAAGAGCCGGGATTGCGCGGCGTCAACGAATACAACTGGAAGAACAGAAGCGGACGCGGCGGAAAAGGAAGTTCCCAGGACAACCGGCAGTACATGGTGATGGTTGTAGCTTCGGACAGAGAGCCTGTTTACATGGGAGAAGCATTTCGCGGGCAGCTCGATCCTGTTGAGGGATTTTTGCAAAGCCCGCAGGAGCCTTTGAACAACATGGCTAATCAGCGTTTTTTTGTTACGTGGTTTAACAATGAGCCGGAGTTTGACGAAGGAAGGGAAGAACAGGAAGTTTTTTCGCTTTCAACATTGCCGCAAAAATACCTGCCCTGGCGTCCTATCGCTGTCGATCCGACTATACTGAGCGAGAACACAGGTCCTTTGCGCTACATTCATCAGGTTGTTTCAAACACCCATTTGGGAGATCCTCTCAAACTTGTTGATACGCCCGCGCGTGATTTCAGTAATTTTGAAAAAAGCGCACTTGCTCCGTATCTTGAAATTACTCTGGAAAAAAGCGACATGAAAGAATTCAGCGACTATCTGGAACACGCCTTAAAAGATTGGGATAACAACCGGGACGAATTTATTCAAAACGATGAATACCTGATGGAGATTTTTTTCAACGAGAATGAAAATATCAATATAAATAAATATATGGAAAGAATTATCGCGATACTTGTAAGTTTTAAATCATATCAATACAACCTGAGCTACAGCGATGATTTTTCCATTGAGGCATTAAAAGAATTTCTTTTTGACGCCAAAGAGGGAGACTGCGTTGAATTTTCGAATACTGTCGCTCTGCTGGGCAGACTTGCCGGAATTCCGTCGCGGGTTGTAACCGGCTACCTCGCGGCGGAAAGCCTGCAAACTCAGGCGCACCTGCGGGGACTCGCCTCTTTGCGCGCAAGGATTCCAGTCCTGCAAAAATTCCCGTTTGATAATCTGTTCATGGTAACGAATCTTCACAGTCATTCATGGACGCAGTTCTACGTTCCAAATTACGGATGGCTCGATTTTGAAGCGACTACTTTTTCCATTCCTCCTGTCGGCACTATGGATTTCAGCACATGGGATGTCGTTATCCCTCTCATAAACGAAGAAAGAATTTTTTCGCAAGTCATGAAATTTCCTTGGCAGGCGGTACTGCGCGCCTCCGGAATCATGGCGGTTTGCGCGCTTGTTCTGGCTTACATTTTACGTTATGGGCGGGAAATGGTTCTGTACGCAGGCGCGCGAAGAGGCGGCAGGGCGGGGGCGCGTTCGCTGTACCTCTTGCTCCTTGCGCGCCTTGCTGCCGACGGTAAGCCGATAAAGCCCGCGTCAAGAACGGCGATGGAGTACGCGGAACTGTTTCCGGGAGCGGGAGAGAGTCCGCACTTTAAAACATTCGCTTCTATTTACTCGGAACTGCGCTGGCGCGAATTCGCGGACGCCGCGGAAAGAGACAACCGCTTCCTGCTTCTGCGGCAGGAATACCGCAGTATCCTGAAAACCACCCGCCGCCGCGGAATACACCGCTGGTTCATTCGTTTAATAAGTTTGCGAGGATTAGCATATTTATGAAAAACTTCAGGCATACATTTCCGCTATTGATATTATGTTTATTTTTTTCAATCTTTTGCGCCTGTTCGCGGGGCGCAGATTGGGTTCAGTTTCGCGGCGAAGGAGGGCGCGGGGTAAGTTCTTCGCGCATAACGCCGCCGCTGGGTCTGCGCTGGAAAATCAAACTACAGTCCGGCGATGAAAAAATTCGGTCTTTAAATCCGCCGGTGGTTATTGGTGACACAATTTACTTCGGCTCTGACGACGGCAATTTTTACGCGCTGGATGTGGAGAGCGGTTATATGCGCTGGGTGTTCAAGAGCGGGGCGGAGATCAATTCAATTCCATACGCGGACAAAGATCAGGTGTACTTTGGCAGTAAGGACGGAAAACTATACGCCCTCTCCCGCGAAACCGGTCAGGAAATCTGGAACTTCCCCACTCAGAGCCAGATCAATTCGCAGGTTCAGCGTTACGGAGACTATATCATCTTTGTCGGGGACGCCGACGCGATTTATTTCCTTTCGCCCGATGGCAGGGAGCAGTTCCGTATCGACAACCCCGGCTGGTATAACTATACCTTCCTCATGGCTGACGATGTTATGTACTTTGGAACCGGTCCTGTGGTTGAGCAGATAGGTCCGTTTGACATCAACAGAAGGGAATTTTTGTGGTTTTTGTCATATTATGAAATAGCAGCAACGTGGTATTCGTTCCCGGCAATAAGAGGCGATCTTCTGTATTTTGGAACGGCGGACGCTTACGGCGAAATGTACCTTGGCTATTATGCATTTGATCGCCGCACGGGGAAAAAGGTTTGGGAACAGCAGAAGGAGGGAATTTCAAGCTATTTGAATTTCGAGGGAAATTGGAGATTTTTCCTGCGGAATGTGGATTTACTGGACTTTATGGCTCCAACCGTCTGGAAAGACCTGGTCATTTTCACCGGCGGAGACCGCGCCGCCCGCGCTTTTGACGCGAAAACGGGCGTTTTACGCTGGGAACAGGTTTTTGACAGCCCGGTAAGCTCCGCCCCAACGGTTGCCGCCGGCAGGGTCTATTTCGGGCTTCTTGGTGATGACTTTACCCCTCCCGAATTTGTCTGTATTTCCGCTAGGGACGGCAGACCCCTGTGGCGCATGGAAACCGAGGGCAGTATTTTGTCAGCCCCTGTTATTGCCGGAAAAAGGATTATTTTCGGTACAGATAAAAGCGTTTTTTATGTTTTGGAGCAGGTGTTTTAATTTCGCCTGCTTGACTAATATTAACAATAAATGTACATTGAAAAACGGAAAGTACATTTCCAAAAAAAATTATTATGGAGGAAAGGATTCTATGAAAAAATTGGGTATTATTTTTTCGATTGTTGCAATTCTGGTTATTGCCGGATGCGCAAGTTCAGGCGGTGGAAGTTCGTCAGGCGGAGGAGAGGGCGATTTTTATACCGTAGATTTAAGCACTGTGAAAGTTCACGCTCTTTTACCGGGAGACATATTAGGCGAGCCTACCGGCGGGACTACAAAAAATGTGACTCCTTTAACAAAAAATTATGATGACGTATTTATTATTTTCCCTCAATTTCCCGTTGATGTTACAAAATTTTCACGTGTAACCATCAGGGCTAAGTATTATAACGCTAACGGCGAAGAAATTCCCCCCGGCGACGGCAACGCGATGGTTTCCATTATTGAAGATGTCAATGTTAAAGACAGTAAACTTATAAGAGGCGGAGCGGCTGAAGGCGTATATCCCAACATTCCTTTTAAGCAATACAATACGATGGGTTTCTCTGGAACAGCTCACACGGATAAAGGCGCAAGAGTAAGATTCTCCAAGGCTCCGGGCGGAGTGCTCTTCCAGAATTCCAACGTTGGCGTTAAATATATCGAACTTACAGAATTTACATTTCACAATTCGGTAGCTCCGCCGGCTGGAACGCCGAACCCGACAGTGTCAGCGACACCGGCGGCGACGACGGACGTAGCGGCTGCGGGCGCGGCGGCGGTAACGAGTTTTCCGGCGGACGGAAAGACGAGAGTCGCTATTTACGTTACGAGCACAGACAGAAGTTTAGCGGCGAGAGCGCTGGTCGCAACGGGTGTGTTTAAGACAGTAGGCGATGGGTTGGCTAAGGCGATAAGCGAGACCGGAAAGGGCGAAGGCGTAAACCTGACGGATGAAATAACAAAAGCGCACGGCACTACGGTGAGCGACACGCAGGCCATCATCCAGCAGTACGGCGTACAATACCTGTGTGTCGTGACTATTAGCAATGTAAAGGGCAAGACATTCAGCTTGGGCGTAAAATTAGCGGATGCGAATAACCCGCAGGTTGCGAATGCAAATGAAAACCTCGATATGGGCAACCCCGTGGGGATGTTACAATCATTGGGAACTATGTCGCTGAAACTGACCGCAGGGCTGGCGCTAAACGCGGTGTTGAATTAAACGCCGGTAAAGCCTCTATTTCGATTAATTGACTTACAGGCAGGCCGCATAAGACCCGTCTGTAAGTTATTTTTTTGCCATTTTAGCGTATAATGTAAGAGTCAGCCCCATTTTTGCCCGAAAAAAGTCATTTTCGGCGATAAAAAGCGTATTTTTTGTTCCAAAACAGATTTTTATTTTTTTCTTGACTTATTTTGACAGTCAATGTACACTGGAAACTACGGAATGTACATTTCCGGAAAAAATTATTATGGAGGAAGAAATTCTATGAAAAAACTAGGCGTTATTATTTCGATTTTTGCGATTCTGGTTATTGCCGGATGCGCAAGTTCAGGCGGCGGAAGTTCGTCAGGCGGCGGCGGAGGAGAAGGCGAGTCCTATTCTGTAGATTTAAGCACAGTGAAGGTTCACGCTCTTTTACCGGGAGACATATTAGGCGAGCCTACCGGCGGGACTACAAAGAATGTGACTCCTTTAACAAAAAATTATGATGACGTATTTATTATTTTCCCTCAATTTCCCGTTGATGTTACAAAATTTCAGCGTGTAACCATCAGGGCTAAATATTATGACGCTAACGGCGAAGAAATTCCCGCCGGCGACGGCAACGCGATGGTTTCCATTATTGAAGATGTCAATGTTAAAGACAGTAAACTTATAAGAGGCGGAGCGGCTGAAGGCGTATACCCCAACATTCCTTTTAAGCAATACAATACGATGGGTTTCTCCGGAACAGTTCACACAGACAAAGGCGCGAGAGTAAGATTCTCCAAGGCTCCGGGCGGAGTGCTTTTCCAGAACTCAAACGTCGGCGTTAAGTTTATCGAACTTACAGAATTTACATTCCACGACTGAGAAAAACTGACGAATAAAAAAGCCTGACTCGCGTCAGGCTTTTTTATTGTCAACGCAATGTTAAATTATTTATACAGAGATTTCCTTTCATCAAACACTTCCTTGCCTCCCGAAGCAAGCCAGTCTTTTATTCCGGCATCCCATGTTTTGCTAAATTCATTGGGTTTGCAAGTAATCGCCTGAGCGAGGAGGTCGTCGGCTTTTTCCCTTAAGTCCTGGTTGTATTGATTTACTTTTGTGGTAGCCGTAAACACCGCCGCAGCGCGGGCGTTGGTGGTGGAAATAACGAAGGCGTTTGCGATAACTTCGGGCGGAATATTGCCGTAACTGAAACCAAGAACTTTCGCGTTGAGTTCCGCGCTTCCCATTTCTACGCCGTTTATTGGCATAGTGTAGTCGATGTTATTGGGAGAATTTTGAATCCACTGGTTTCCCGGAGGCGTAGCGAGAGTTTTAGGAACGCCGCTAACCATTTCATGATTTATACCCGCGTGTCCAATCTGAAGGAATTGATAGTTTTCCGGTTTCGCAAGCCAGTTAAGATATTTAAGAGCCGCGTCTTTGTTAGGTGAAAATGAAGGGATAAACATCTGAAGCCCTACTTTATCCATCATGTCTTTGTTTTGAACGATGTCTACCGGAACATAATCCGCGCTGGGAACATTTTTGCGCAGGTCTTCAAGTATCCTATAGTCCGTCCTGTAAGGCATATCCCAGTTTTGACAGAAAGCGCCGACAACGCCGCTCTTGATTTGATTGTAAAAATCATCAGCGGTAACCATCAGCGGGAAATCGCGGTAGATGAGTCCTTCATTGTACCATTTATTCATTTCCTGTACGCCGCGTTTGTATCCGTCCATATAGATGGAGCGATCCGCGATGTTGTATATCCAGCGATCTTTATCGCTCATTTTTGGATTAATAAAATGGTGTATAAGATTTGCGAGTCCCCAGCGGACATCGTTGTTCTGTCCAAAAGGAACTACCCTGTTTGCGCCAACGCCGCCCGGATCTTTGTCGCGGAATTGTCTCAGCGCCTGATAAAATTCATTTATGTTTTTAGGAAGGGGAAGCCCCAATTTATCAAGCCAGTCTTTGCGGATAAAAACATTTCTCTGCGCAATGGCGACGCGGTAGCTGGGGATTGAGTAAATAGCTCCCGTCTGCCGGTCGGCGTTGCGGTAGATAAAATCTTTGCCGGGGTACGCCGGATCGCTGCCGAGCAGTTTTTTCAAATCGGGCAGATAGGACTCAATGTACGGAGCCAAATCCGTAACGCCGCCCTGATCGCGAAACGCTTCTACCATGCCTCCGCCGTAGGTATAGCACAGATCGGGAGCGCTGCCGGGACCGGCTGCCATAAGGTTGACGATGTCGGTGTTTTCCGACCAGCGGCCAACCGGGACGAATGTAATGTCAATGTTCAAGTCCGCTTTTACTTTCTGCTTAATCCAGTTGGTCCATGCGTTGTCATGCGCCAGAGTTTTGCCGCCGTCCGTACCGCGATCAAAAACTTCAACGTTAAGTTTCCCTGTCGGGGTAAGAGTCTCAGCCGCCGCCTTGGAACCGGAATCCTGTCCTCCCAGCGCAAATGTCGATGTTGACGCAATCAACATGACTACCAAAACCAATAAAAGTTTTTTCATACTTTCCTCCTAAAAAATATTTAGAAAACATTAAAAAAATAATTTTTAATGTGTTTTCTACTAATATAAAATCAGCCCTTTACCGCGCCGATTGTAACGCCCGCTATAAAATAGCGCTGGAGCCACGGGTATATTACAAGAATCGGAACCGTGGCGAACATTATCGCCGCCGCCTTAATGGCGTCAGTCGCTCTCGGCACATTGCCCGAAACCAATTCCACAGTGGAAACATCAATCGATGTCATATTTTGAATCAACTGCCAGAGTTTAAGCTGAATAGGAACCCACTGCGGCGCGGTTGTCAGGTATAACAGAGCGTCGGAAAATCCGTTCCAGCGACCGACGGCGTAGAATAGGGCAAGGGTAGCCAGAACGGGAGCCGAAAGGGGAATGTAAATCCGAACAAGGACTGTAAAAGGATTCGCGCCGTCTATTTCCGCAGATTCGCGCAGACTGTCGGGAATTCCAAAAAAGAAACTGCGAAGAATTATCACGTTGAACACGGAAAGACAATTCGGAATGATAAGAACCAGAGGATTGTTAAGCAGTCCGAGAGTCTTCATCAGGATATAGTTTGGTATGGTTCCCGCGCTGAAATACATTGTGAAAATTATCAAAGTGTTGATAAGCCCTTTGCCCTTCAGCCATGAGTATGTAAGGGGATATGCACATAACACCGTCATTGTAAGGGAGACAATGGTGCAGATAACCGTAAGGATCGCCGTCCACCACATTGAGTGGGTAAAAGCCGGATCAAGGAATACATATTTATAGGATTCCATAGTTATCCCGACATTATAAACATTTTTTATTTTATCGGCGCTCTCGTCATACTGATAGGAATAATCATAATCGTAATCAGAATATTCAGAGTAAAGATCATCCTGATAGGAGTAAGCTTCATATTCATCGGTGTACTCATAAGCATAAGAGCTGGTATCATCATATTGGTTATCATACTGATTATCATACTCATAAACGTAAGGTTCAGCGTCTTTCATCACTTGTTCAATATCCGATTCGTCAACTTCTACGGTATGATGAATAATAGGCAGGAAAGTTACTTTGCCGTTGATAACGGACTGAGAACTGCTCAGGGACTGCGCAAGAAGGTTGAGCATCGGCAGAACGCATAATAAAATTATTAGTAAACATACTAAAGCGATTATCAAATCTCCGATTTTTGTTCTCTTTGATTTTATATTCATAAATATTACCCTACCATATCCCGCGTTCGCCGAATTTTTTTGCCATGCTGTTTGCCGCGACAAGGAATATTACACATATCACCGATTGGAAAACGCCTATTGCTGCTGTTAATGAAAATTGGAATGACTGTATACCAACGCGGTAAACAAGGGTTGCAATTACATCCGCTACATCTCTTACAATCCGGTTTGCCATTGTATAGGGACGGTCAAATTCGCTTCCCAGTATGCGCCCTATATTCATTATTAATAAAACTACTATGGTCGATCTTATTCCCGGCAGGGTAACGTTCCAGAGTTTCCGCCACCGCCCCGCGCCGTCCACTTCCGCCGCTTCGTAAAGTTCTGGATTGATTCCCGTAATCGCCGCCAGATAAATAATCGTTCCCCAGCCCATTTCCTTCCAAACTCCGAAAAGTATGTAAGTCGCTACCCATTTTGTTTTGTTCATAAGGAAGTCTATAGGTTCAATTCCAAAAGTGCTTGTCAGGAAAATGTTGATTACGCCGGTGCTGGGCGCGAGCAGTCTTGACGCAATGCTTGATACGATAATCCACGATAAAAAGTGGGGGAGATAAATAATAGTCTGGGTTACTTTTTTGTATTTTTTGAAAACAAGTTCGTTTAACAGCAACGCAAGGATGATTGGGGCGGGAAAGCCCACCACAAGATCAAGAAAATTCAATAGAAGGGTGTTTCTCATGGCGGTCCAGAAACCGGCGTAAGCGAAAGCTTTTTCGAACCATTGGAAACCGACCCACGGCGACTCTCTCGACCAAACGCCCTTAAAAATGCTGTAATCCTTGAAAGCGATTACTATGTTTGTCATCGGGATATAACGGAAGATGAAAAAGAAAGCCATTGGCAGAAACAGCATCGCGTAAAGCATCCATGAGCGTTTCAGGTAGGTATCGCCAGCTTTTCTAACATGGATTAAATTTGTTTCAGCCATACATTATGCTACAGATAAAAAGCCGGTTTTGTCAAGAATATTACTCCAACGCCCATTGAACTTTACTTGAATATATTTAATCATATAGTATCAAAACAGGGGGCAAATTGTGGAAAAACTCATTTTTCCAGTGGATTTTCTTTGGGGGTCGTCAACCGCCAGCTATCAGGTTGAAGGCGCGGCGCATGAAGGCGGCAGGGGCGAATGTATCTGGGATACCTTTTCCCGCAAACCGGGCGCGGTATATGCCGGAGAAAACGGAAATGTCGCCTGCGACCAGTACCACCGATACGAAGAAGACATTGCCCTGATGGCGGAGTTGGGTCTTAAAAGCTACCGTTTTTCAATCGCGTGGCCAAGAATCATTCCCGCAGGAAAAGGCAAGGTGAATCCCGAAGGAGTCGCTTTTTACCGCAGACTCTGCGAGGAACTGCACAGGAAAGGCATTTCAGCCTGCGCCACTCTCTACCATTGGGATCTGCCGCAAACTTTGGAAGACGCGGGCGGCTGGCCTGACCGTTCAATCCTCGGCGCGTTTGAGGAATACGTTAAAGTCTGTTATAAAGAGTTAGGTGATCTGATCGATATGTGGATCACTATCAACGAGCCGTTATGTGTCGCTTTTTTGGGTCATCTTCACGGCGTACACGCGCCGGGGCACCGCGATCTGCAAAAAACGCTTGCAACAGTTCATCATGTGAATATGGCGCATGGAATCGCCGTCAAGGAATACCGCAAGACGGGGCTGAAAGCGCCGATTGGAATAACGTGGAATCCGACTACGCCGCGCCCTGCTGTAAACAGCGACGCCGATAAAAAAGCCGCCGAAATCGCGCGCGCAATGAACACTGAAATTTTTATGTTCCCTGTTTTGGGTAAAGGCTACCCGAAACTTCTAGCGCAGGAAACCAATTACACTGTTCCGATAAAAGACGGCGATCTTGAAATAATCGCGCAGCCTATTGATTTTATCGGGATAAATTATTATCACGAGTCTCCAGCCGCCGCCGATGAAGATGCCCCCTTTAAATTTTCTATGAAACCTTCCTGGCAGGAAACAACGGCAATGGGCTGGCCTATCACTCCTGGCGGATTTGAGCGCCAGCTTGAATGGATAGCGGAAGTTTCAAGGGGCGCGTTCGGCAAAGCTGAAATTCCCATTTATATTACCGAGAACGGCTGCGCTTGCGATGACACAGTAACGGCGGACGGCAAAATCCATGACAGGCAGAGAATCGAATACCTGTATCAACATCTTGCGGCATGCGCGAATGTAATAAAGAAGGGAGTTCCCCTGAAAGGCTATTATGTCTGGTCTCTGCTGGACAATTTTGAATGGGCGTTCGGTTACACAAAACGTTTCGGCATTATTTATGTTGATTTTAAGACAATGAAACGCACGCCAAAAGACAGCGCGTATTTCTTACGCGATACAATCGCAGGATATGGGGAGTTGTAAGATTATGAGAACATTACAAGAGCAAAGGTATTCAAAACTTGGACCAAAAGTAGTGAAGGCGTTAAAGGCGCGTTCCTTTGACGCTTACTATTTTGACGATGAAGCGGAGGCAGTTGAAAAACTTTTCTCCCTAATTCCCAAAGAGCATGTCGTCTCATGGGGCGGTTCCAAAACGTTAGTCGATCTGGGTGTTCAGGAAAGACTCGTAAAGGACGGTTACAGCGTGCTGGATAGGGATAAAGCGTCCTCCCCACAGGAACGTGGGGAAATCATGCGCCGCGCCTTGTTATGCGACACTTTCCTCTCCAGCACAAACGCCGTCAGTGAGGACGGTCAGCTTGTAAACATCGACGGAAACGGCAACCGCGTCGCCGCTATGATCTACGGTCCCAAACAGGTAATCGTTGTTGCCGGAATGAACAAAGTCGCCAAAACTTACGAAGACGCGGTTGTACGCGCCAGAACCATCGCCGCGCCGCTTAACACCCAGCGTTTCCCGAACCTGAAAACACCATGCAACGAAACGGGAACCTGCGCGAATTGCCAAAGCCCCGACACGATTTGTTCCTTCATTGTTACAACTCGCTTTTCCAAAGCCGGCAGAATAAAAGTTATTTTGATAGGGAAAGATTTGGGGCTGTGATTTAATTTGACCAAATTCAGAAATGTATGCCTAAATAAATTCTTCAGGCATACATTAGAAAATAAAACAGAACGGCGGTGTAATAGACGATACAAAATCAATATGGCTATTGGATTTTTGGGGAAAGAAAAGTATATTGGGGCTAATAATGATGCCGATAACAAGACATCAAATAGTTCATTTAAATGATTGTTTTAAAATAAAACAAAAGTATAATAAATAGAAAAATACAGTTATGAGCATAATTGATTGTATATGCCATGCGCCTTAATGTGCAGTAGATAGGATTATAGTGTAAATATCCGCTTTTCGTTGCCTTTATTCTCCGGTTATTGAAAAAACCCGCAAAATCTGAAAAAATGGAATAATGGGAGTTTCGCCTGTTTTAGGCTTTTTAATCGGTTTAATTTCCTCAATAGGATATTACCGGCTTTTTTTCTCTATTAACCGTCCTACGGTGCGATGGCGGTTTATTGTCATGCATATAGTGGTTATAATAAGCGCCCCGATTTGTGTATCATGGCAGTCACAATATGCCTCTGCTGAAGGATATGGTCTTTTTACTGTTTTGGTGGGCATTTTTATCAACTTTAGCTCTCTTTTTGCCTGCGCTTTACTGGGACCAAACCGGAAGCGGGCACTTATCGCTTCAGCATTTATCTTTTTTATTATCTATTCAGCAACGGAAATGTTTGTTATCTTTCTTATTACCAGTTTTACCTATCCGTTGTTAAATTCAGACAATGCTATGCACATAACATTCGGAATGCCGCAGTTTCACTATGCGGCGGTTTTTCTTTCCAATCTAATCGTAATGTGCCATTGTTTTATTGCCGCACACTGGATACGCAAGATTCCTGAAAATACGCCGGTAAAGTCATGCGTTCTTTTTTGCCTGTTTTTGCTTTTTTATTCAGTAACAACAGTATTTTGGTCTATTATGTCTACTGCGCGGATACCGCCAGAGTTTTTTT
>JAISSH010000108.1 GCA_031273265.1 Treponema sp. | reverse complement strand
ACGCTCTGTATCGTTTACATTATTAAAAAATGCCCCGTACTCATTCCCAACAAAAAACATTTTTATTATGATTCCGCATTGTACAGAGAGCTTATCACGCAGGGTTTTTCTTTGGGGCTTATGCTTTCAATCGTGTCTTTGGGCTCTGTGGCGCTTCAACGCTCAATAAACGGACTTGGTTACCTTGTAATAGCGGGACATATAGCGGCGCGAAAAATAAACAGTTTCTGCATGATGCCGCTTTCCACAATAGCCGCCGCTGTTACTACTTTTGTTTCACAGAACAAGGGAGCAAACCAGCCTGACCGTATACGAAAATGCGTCCGCTATGGCAATATAATTTCGGTTGCATGGAGCGCATTTATATCGCTTGTTCTTTTCTTTTCTTCGGCATTTTTAATAAGTGCGATTTCCGGTTCAAAAGAAAGCGTCATTATAGAAAACGGCACACGTTATCTGCTAATAAATTCGCCGTTTTATATTGTTCTTGGAATGTTGTTGAACCTTCGTTACGCGCTACAGGGAATAGGGAAAAAGAAAACTCCGCTCATTTCGAGCATCATTGAATTTACCAGCAAAGTAATTTTCGCTTTCTTTCTGGTTCCCGCTCTTGGCTACATTGGCGTAATTATTTGCGAGCCGATTATTTGGTGTTTTATGTTTTTACAACTTTTTTTTGCGTTTTACACGAATCCTTACATCAGGGCGAATAGGTAACTTAATCTGCTTGTTTAATAAATTTTTTTCAATTCCCCAATAAACTCGCTCATGCTGTTCGCAAAGTTTTCACTCTTGCACAATACGCTCATATCCACATCCGTTCCCTTGCGATCAATTTCACTGTTAAATAAAAGATAAATTCCCAATTCTGACATGGCGCTAAAAATTTCATCACGCTGATTTTTTTCGCACATAATCACAAAAATTCCATCGTTTGAAACGGAAGCGTTAATTTTTGCCAGCGCTATTGTAATGTCATTGAGCGCGTTTTTAGAAAAGGGAACTTCGGTAATAACGGAATCAAAACTGTCCGGCGGGAAAGAGGCATCTTTTGCGTTCATCACATAATGAGCGGAACTGTAAAACTCAAGTCCCGGTTTCAAAACAGGGTCTATGTCTATGCTTGCCATTGTTCCGTTAGGCGCAATGTATCTGAATGTAAAAACAATCCCGCCGCCGCCGGCAAAAGGGTCTAAAATTCTTTTATTTTTCGCCGGAATTGACAGATTTACCATACATCGCGCGTCTTCTACAGGAAGAGACCTTCTTCCCAATTCACTCCCATCTCCCCTGTAACCAAAGACAGTTTTCACTTCACCGTTACTGCCGGCTATTTTGAACTCTCTCTTATGAGGGGATTGTTCTTCATAAATTTTGCTGTCCTGAGTGTAAAAGTAATCGACAGAAAATTTTCTTCCCTTCCATATCAGCGGATTAATAGAGCGCAGATCGGTCGGGTTTTTGCAGGTTTCATCTTCAAAATCCAGCAAGTAAAATTTATAACAATAGCCAATGCCGAACAGTCTTTCCCTGAAAGAGAACAGATTTTTTTTGGGACAGAAAAAAGAAACGATTCCTTTTATATCCCCTAACGGTCCGTTTTTTACCGCTAAAATTTCATTATCAAACTGCGCGAAAATCATTTCCAGTATGGCAATTTGTTTTGATTTTATTCTGGAATTTCGTATCCTGCACGCGATTATGCTGTATTCGCGCAAATATTCATCAATGTTTGATTTTGTAACTTCCGCAAAATAATTCATTAAACGCCGCCGTTTGAGTTAAAAGATCGGCAGGTCGATAAAAAGCCCGCTCAACAGCGCGAAGGCTATTGTGAACAACAGATAAAACAAAAAGTGTTTAAATCCCAGCGCGATTTTTAACGCGCCAAGGTTTGTGATTTTGGTCGCCGGTCCCGTTATCATAAACGAAGCCGCACTGCCCATGCTCATGCCGTGTTGTAACCACGTTTGAAGCAGTGGAATCGTGCCGCCCCCGCACATGTACAGGGGTACGCCTATGGTAGCCGCCATTAATACGCCGAAACCTCTGTTGCCGCTGCCGAATAAACGCGCGAAACTTTCCTGCGGCACATAACATTGAAACAGCGCGGAAAGCACAATGCCTGCGAGGAAAAAGAGCGCGGTGGCTTTTATGTTTCTGCCAAAGTTTTTTAAAAAGCGCAGGAAAGGATTTGGATCGGTATCGTGATTTGCGGGGGCGGCAAAACCGGAAAAGTTAAAAAATTGTTTCTTTCTGAAAAAGAAACGCACGGCTATTCCGGCGGCAACCCCGCACAAAAAACAGCAGACAAATCGTATAACCAGCGCGGGTACGCCGAGAGCGGCGCTGTAAAAAAGAAGCTGAGGATTTAATAAAACAGAACCCATCATGAAAGCGGCGATCCAGTCCTCTTCCATGCCCTTTTCGGCGAATGAAGCGGCAATCGGGATTGTCCCGTACATGCACAGGGGAGACGCAATCCCCAAAAGAGATGCCGGAATGACACCTAACACGCCGAGTTTCTTGCCGCGCAGAGCGGTAAACATTTGGTGTATTTTTTCTTTACCAAAGACGGAAATAAGCGACCCCAGCGCCATTCCAAGTATCCAATACCCGGCAATCTGTTGTAGTTGAATCGAAAAATAGTACCAGAAATAAATTAAATGCCGCTGTATTATCTCAGCCATTGATTTTTTTCAGTTCGTAGGATTTGCTTCCCAGACCGATTTTTTCAGCGTGGCTGATGGTTAAAAGCCCATTTCTGGATTCAATCCGCTCAATAAGGTCTTTGCTGTCTTTTGCGGCGTACACAAGATCGACGCAGGCTTGATCGAGCGCGACAGGATCGAGCGAGGCAAGTATGCCGATGTCCGCCATTGTGGGCGCGGCGGGTCTGCCGTTACAGTCGCAGTCAACGGAAAGGTGGTTCATCACGTTGATATAGAGAATTCTTCCCTTGTTGGCGTCCGAAACCGCTTTTGCGGCTTCCGCCATTGATTCAAGAAAATCATTTTGCGCGCCGCCGCGCATACTGGTTCGGCTTTTTCCGCCTGAGTGAATCCACGCCTTACCCGACGATGACGCGTAACCGATTGACATATTTTTCAGCGCGCCGCCGAAGCCGCCCATGCCGTGTCCCTTAAAATGGGAAAGCACAACGTGAAAATTGAACTCATTGAAGCGCGCGCCGACAATGTCCTCTTTAAGATGTTTTCCGCCGGTAACAGGTATGCTGATTTCTGATTTTTCGTCCATGATCACAACAGGCGCGATGTCCGTAAAACCGTGATCCTTCGCTACTTGATAATGGGCGGCGGTGTTTGCGCGCCTTCCGCCGTAAGCTGTGTTGCACTCAACGATAGTGCCGTTTACCCGCTTAACAAGGTCTTTGATGAGCGCGGGCGCAAGAAAGTGAGGATTACCCGGCTCTCCGGTGCTGATCTTGACGGCGACTTTGCCGTTTGCCTCAAGACCGAGCGCTTCATAGACAGCCATTAATCCCGCCGGATTGATGTTAGTTGTCATGTAGACAATCGGCTTTGCCGCGCCCGGAACAGGCACAGATGTCTGCGATACTTCCTGCGGCATAGACTGAGCCGCCGCTGTACGCAAATAACAGCCTTGAACTGTCAACATTAGAACGCATAAAACCGCGACAGTAAAAAACCGCGCCATGATTTTATTTTTCATAACAGCCTCCGTTATATGGTTTTCTTTCTGAGTATTCTCATAACTATATTAGCTGAATTTTTTGAAGCGACAGGCAGAAATTCGTCAAAGCTTACAGGCGATTCTTTTCCCGCGACATCGGAAAGGGCGCGGATTACCAGTACAGGCACGGAAAAAAGATAACAGCAATGCGCGATGGCGGCGCCTTCCATTTCCACAGCGTCAATGTTCGGGAAAACCCTGCGTACCTTTGCGAGGCTTTCAGCTTCGTGCATAAAAACATCTCCAGAGCCGATTAAACCGCGGCAGTGATTAAATGAATCAGGAAGAATTTTTTCCTTCTTCAGTTCATCAACGGCATCTTCGGCGATTTTTACGAGGCTTTCATCCACCGGAAAAATTTGCGGCAGTCCGCCGGCGAGTTGACCGGGAGCATAGTTAAACGCGGTAATGTCAACATCGTGATAGATAAGTCCGGTGGATATGATCGCGTCACCCACTTTCAATTCCGGCTTTATGCCGCCGGCGGAACCGGTATTGATAACGAATGTGGGTTTGAAGTTTTGAATTAGCAACGCACAACCAACTGCGGCGTTAACCTTGCCGATACCGCAGCGCAGTAACGTTATATCCTTCCCTTCAATTTTTCCTGTATTGAATTCAAACTCTCCGATTTTTTGAACGTTGAATTTTCCCATTTTTTCACAGAGTAAACTCAACTCATCTTCCATCGCGCCAATAATGCCAATCATATCATCTCCATTTCGATTTTCTTAAGTAATCGAAAAATATTCACTGATAGGTTTGCGCCATTCACTAATGTTGTCTTTAACTTCCCATTCAAATACTTTCTTAATGGTGAAATCCCTTGTGTCGGGAGGGTTGTTGTAGTGAATTATCCCGAACCGCCCGCCGCCGATGTAACAAACACTGTCGCCGGTTTCAAGGGCTTCCATTTCGCCTATTCTGGCAAGCACGCAATCAAAATGCACCGGACTGCCTGTATCTTTGTCCGAGATTGCGGTGGCTATATCCTTGATGGGTTTTCCGCACCATGGGCAATCGGGGGTAGTGATGGGATTTGCCGGAAGCACAGGAGCTGTCCAGCGCGACTGTTCATGCTGGGCGCGGGTTTTCTCGATTTTTCCGCCGGTAAGAGGGTTGTCGGTTTGTTTTTTAAAATCGTGTTTTTGAGTCTCGTCTCTCCGTCCGGAAAAACGATGCCGGTTTTTGCGGTTATTTCCGCCTTTTCCGCTGCCGCTCATTACCCCCGCCTTCCATAGTTAATTCCATCAATTCACTGCTCAAAACAAGAGCCAGTCTTTGAATCGCAGCCTGGAGGTAGTCCTCGTCATTTATGCGCTGCCTGAGCAATTCCAGTTCCGTGGAATTCAAAGTCTGCTCTATCATAATACACGCTCCGTGAAGGCTGATGCAAGATGGGTAACTGAATTATTTTTGACAAATACAACGTCAAAGCGAATTGCCATTCTACTATATTCTCGATTTTCACAGAGAAAATACTTAGCGGTTTTGATGATTTTCCGCTGTTTCCTGAGATCAAGGCCGTAGCGGAGATCTTCCATACCGAAGGCGGACCAGGCTTTTACCTCGATAAAAACAATCGTTTCTCCCGATAGAGCCACAATATCGACTTCACCGTATTTTGACCTGAAATTTTTAGCAATTATTTCCATGCCGGAAGCTTCAAGGGCGGCGGCAGCCTGCTCTTCACCTTTTTTGCCCCGGACTGCGTTATTCATTTGTCCCGTCGGAATTTGCCGGATTTATCGCTTCTTTAATAAAGAATTTCTTATCTTCCAAAAGATCGATAATTGTTACCTTTCCGGAACTGATAACACGTCCGCTATTATCCATCAGCGTTTGAACAACAGGCCGAAGCGGCGCGTCAACATGTACCTTGACTACCCTTGCGACAGAACCGTCGTTAAGCCGGACAATTGAGCCGATGGGATAAATACCCATAATTTTGGTGAATGCCATTATCACCGCAGGATCAAAACGGCGGGAATTATCGGCAAGCAGGTTTCTGACAGCCTGGTAGCCGACTATAGAATTACGGTAGGATTTCTTGCTGACCATAGCTTCAAAGGCATCGGCGACCGAAACAATTCTGGCGCCTATATCAATGGCCTGGCCGACGAGATGATCGGGATAGCCTTGGCCATCCCAACGTTCATGGTGCTGCAGGGCAATCAGGTTCACTTCGTGCGGGCCGAACAGTTCTTTGGTAACGATTTTTGAAGTATGTATGGGATGGCTTTTTATCTGTTCCAGTTCCGCGTCTGAAAGCCCGCCCTTTTTCTCGGTGATTCCCTTGGAAAGCCTGAGCATGCCGATGTCATGAAGCAGCGCGCCGGCGACAATATTGTTGATTTTATGGTTAGGCAGGCGGAGTTCCTGCGCGGTCAGCGCGGAGAGAATTGCCGTATTGATGGAACTTTTTGCCAATTCATGGCCCGTAACCTCGCCGCCAAGAATATAATCAACAAAACTGTCCGGATTATCGCGCAGAGCCTGAAGTAATTGAACGCAGATATTATCAATCGCGCGCATTTGTATGTCATTACCGGATTTAATGCCGGTAAATACGGCATTTAATTTTTCGATGAGATTTTTATACGCGCGATAAGGACTGGAATTTTGCCGAACATCGTTGATCGAAAACTTAATCTCTTCTTTTTTTGTCTCCAGGATAATTTCTTCTACCGGTGCATAGACCTTTTCTTCTTCTTTTTCTTCTTCTTCAATGACAAATCCATCGGTTCTTACGGTATCAATACCCCATGAAAGAAGAATATCTATATCCTTTTGACGCAGCGGGACCATCGC
>JAISSH010000082.1 GCA_031273265.1 Treponema sp. | reverse complement strand
TAGCTGAAGAATATCAACTAGGATTAACCTGTCGATATCGATAAATACATAATCGTACGATCTTGTGCCAGCCACAGAGATTGGGGCACCTGTTATAGGGTACTGCCCCAATTCTCTGCGGTACTGCGCTTCTGATTTTCCTAACGCATGAATATTCATTACGCCGCAAAAAAATAAAAAAACAACAGCATATATTCTTTTTGTCATCTGTTTTTGTTTCCTGTCGTACCTTATGAGTTATAGTATCTCAGTGCCCCTGTGTCTCTGTGAGGGTTTCTTTTACTTCCCGCCCGTCTTCGTCTTTTCGCAGAAAAATTCCCACGCTTCTTTGTCGGTGTATCTGTTATGCACAATTTTTCCGATAGCGTCCGCCATTGCCGCCGGGTGGTAGCTTTGAAAAATATTCCTGCCCATGTCAAGACCGCGCGCGCCGCCCTGCATTGAATTGTACGCCATTGTAAGCGCGTCTTTCTCAGGCAGTTTCTTCCCGCCTGCTACCACAATGGGAACAGGACACGCGGCGGCGATTTCCTCAAAATCATCGCAGTAGTACGTCTTTACGAAGTGCGCTCCCAGTTCCGCCACGATACGGGTCGCCAGTTTAAAGTACTGGCTTGTCCGCTCCATGTCCTTGCCGACGGCGATAACGCCAAGTGTTGGTATGCTGTAACGCGCCCCCGCGTTTATAACTTTGGAAAGGTTGTCGATGCTTGAAAGCTGTCCGTCCGCGCCGATAAAGGTCTGCACCGCCATGCAGTCCGCGTTCATGCGGATCGCGTCTTCAACATCGACAGAGACAAGCTCATGGCTGAGATCGTCGTTAATCATGGAAGAGCCGGCGGACACGCGAAGGGCGATGCCCTTCCTGAAATTCGGCTTTACGCATGTGCGAAGCGCCCCTCTTGTCGCCATCAGCACGTCAATGTGGTCTATCAATTGGGGGATGAGAATGTCCAGCCGTTCAAGGCCGGATACCGAACCCATGAAATAACCGTGATCAAAGGCGAACATCACCGTGTTGCCGCTCTTTGGGTTGAAGATGTTGGTCAGGTGTTTCTTCATCCCCAAATCAAGGTTTGCCGCGCCCTTTACATGAAAATTCCCGTTTGTCTTAAACGGAACATCAACATGGTAATTTTTCTCTACTTTGATTCCTTCTTTATCAGCCATGATTTTTCTCCAAAAAAATATTGTTTGATAATTTTACAACGAAAATATATAATGTACAACATGAATTATCTTATGGCGATTGACGCGGGAACCGGCAGTATCCGTGCCGTTATCTTTGACACGCATGGCAACCAGATGGGCTGTGTCCAGAAAGAGTGGAAACACTCGGAAGACCCGCGCTATCCGGGAAGCATGGACTTTGACTGGAAGGCCAACTGGGCTCTGGCCTGCTCTTGTATCAAAGAGGTACTGGCAGAGACGGGCATTGGCGCGGGAAACATCGCGGCTGTTTCCACTACCTGTATGCGGGAAGGAATTGTCCTTTACGATGCCGAAGGGGAGGAAGTCTGGGCGTGCGCCAATGTGGACGCCCGCGCGAAAGACGAAGTTACCCAGCTTAAACAAATAGATCCAAACCTCGAAAAAGAACTTTACATGAAGTCAGGCCAAACTTTCGCGCTTGGAGCGTTACCGCGCCTGTTATGGGTAAAGAACAAACTTCCCGAAGTTTACAAAAAGACCGCGCGGTTAGGGATGATCAACGACTGGATAATTTACCGTCTTTCCGGCGTGCTTGCGGTAGAACCAAGTAACGGCTCAACAACGGGGCTTTTTGATCTGAAAACCAGAAACTGGGACATTAACATAGCCCGCCGTTGCGGCCTACGTGACGATATTTTCCCCGATGTAAAAGAATGTGGTACGGTTGTAGCGAATGTTTCCGCGAAAGGCGCGGCGGACAGCGGACTTGTCGAAGGAACCCCGCTTGTTACAGGCGGCGGAGACTGCCAGCTTGGAACAATCGGGGTCGGCGTTGTCGAGCTAAACGAGGCTGTCGTTTTCGGCGGAAGTTTCTGGCAGTATGAGGTCAACACGGACAAGGGCGTTTGCTCGCCCAAATGCAATGTGCGCGTTAACTGTCACGCTGTCGAAAACCTTTGGCAGTACGAGGCTCTTGCCTTCAATCCGGGACTTGTTATGCGCTGGTTTCGCGACGCTTTCTGCACAGAGGAAAAACGCCTCGCCGCCGAAAAAAACACCGACCCCTACGCGCTTTTGGACGAAAAAGCCGCGTCCGTCCCCGCCGGCAGTTACGGGATGATCTGCGCCTTTTCCGACGTGATGAACTACATCAACTGGAAGCACGCAAGCCCTAGTTTTATCAATTTTGATCTTGACCCTGCCAAGTACAACAAGGTAACATTTTACAGGGCGATTATGGAAAACTCCTGCCTTGTAACACTTGGGCATCTGCGGCTTGTAGAGGAAGCGACAGGAAAGCGTCCGCAAAAAATAGTATTCGCCGGCGGGGCGGCGAAAAGCGCGCTTTGGCCGCAGATACTCGCCGACGTGCTTGGCATTCCTGTGGACGTGCCTGTAGTAAAAGAGGCAACCGCACTTGGAGCGGCGATAATGGCGGGCAAGGGCATCGGGCTTTACGCAAGCGTGAAAGACGCCGCCCGCTCTCTGGTGAAAATTGAAAAAACATTTTCACCTAACAAAAAAAACCGCGAAGTATACGATAAGGCGTATCAAAACTGGCGGACGGTCTACGCGCCTTTGTTAAAACTTAGCGACGAGAGGGTTACGCGCTATATGTGGAGCGCCCCCGGCTTGTAATTTAAGGAGAGTATTATGTTTATAGTAAATGAGAAAGACAAAGAATACCGTTTTGGCGATTCGGGACCTAAGTATTTAATGCAGGGACCCCGCATGAATTTCGCGGTTGTTCAATTTAAGCCGGGACAGGATTTTCAAGCCCATTACCATAATGTAATGGAAGAAAACTTTTTCATCCTTGAGGGAAATGTTACTATCGTCGTTGACGGAACGCCGCATGACTTAAATCCCGGACAGCTCATCCACATAGAGCCCAAAGAGGTTCACTATGTGATAAACCGCTCGTCCTCTATGGTGCGTATGGTTGCCAGTCTTGCGCCGTACAAAGATGGCGATAAAGTGGAAGTTGATAATCCCAAGCTGTAAAGGGATGGTCTAATTCCCCCATTCCTCCGGGTACAGCACAATCTGTACAGGACCTTTAACAAGCATATCGCGGCAGAGGGCTTGCACATTTTCGGGACGGACGGCTTTTATTACATTCGGACGCAAATTAAGCCGGTTAAGAGGCGTTTTGTACAAAACATCAGAATTCGCGTAACTTTGCGCAATATGAAGATTCCTCTGCAGGGCGTTCTCATGCTCTTTTAACAACGCCTCCACCGATTTGCCGAATATATCCATGTTCAGCGGTTTTGTGTAAACATCCGTTACGCGCTCTTTTACGGCGGCGATAAGTTCTTCCGCGCGCGCGGGGTTACACTGGAAATATACGCTAAGCCAATACTCTCCAACAGGAATTGTAGAGACTGACGCGCCGGCGGAGATTGAATAAACTCCGTTGAGTTTTTCACGAATCTCATCGGTAAGAACAATATCAAGATACTCCGATAAAACCGCCGCGATCTGGTTTCTTTCCTCGTTAAAATCGGCGGGACCGGGGACAAACCATGAGAGAAAAACTATGCTCCGCTCATCCTTGCCCTTGTAAATTGTTTTTTCTGTTTTTTCAGGGCGCGATAATCCCGGATCCGACCATGTGTTCATCGGCTCCGCGTTTGGAATGGAAGCTATATACCCCGCCGACAACTCTCTCATTTTCTTTATATCGAAGTTTCCGGTAAACACAAAAGTATAATCAGCAGGGTTAACACATTTTGTTATAAATTCAAAAGCCTGTTCCGGCGAAACATTATCCATATCGCCAGCTTCCAATGGCTTATAACGGGGATGGTTATTATAAATTATTTTACTCAGTTCACGTGAGAAAACGCTCTGCGGGTCGTCATCCTGATGGGCAAGGTTTGTTCTGTACTGATCGATCATGGCGGCAACCGCTTTTTCATCCAGTTTGGGCATAGTAAAGGACATATAGAGTAATTCAAAGAGAGTTTTCAGGTCTTTTGTCGTGGATGAACCCTGAAAACCTCGGTAACTTGTCGATGCCCAGAAAGAAAGCGAAACCTGCTTCCCCGCCAGTTTGTTGACAAGTTCGGTTCGCGAATATGGACCAAGACCGGATGCGGCTATCATTTCCGAAGCCAATTTGACCGAAACTGTTTCTTCTTCCGGCGCGTTGTTGGTTCCTCCGTTTGCCATTGCGTACAAAACTACTTCGTTGTTTTTATTCTTTGTCTCTTTCAGAATCACCTTTGCGCCGTTACTCAATGTGATGATGAGCGCGCCTGTTTCACCGTCTACAGCTTCACTTGAAATTGATCCCGGCGACGGCTGTTTTTCCAATAGTTCCCCAGAGAGGGATTCGCTTTTTCTTTTTTGAATTTTTGCTTTTGCGGTTTCGTTAAAAACTGCCTCTATCCGTTCTTTTGAGGGAAGATTTTCTTCCTCCGCCTGAGGTGCGATTAAAAAAACAACGCAATCGTCCGCTGTGAAATAATTTTTCGCTGACACTGAAATTTCTTTTACGCCAATTTTCGGCAACAGTGAGTTTACGGCGTCCATTTCCCATTCAATATCCGCCATGTCCTCTCCGTACAGAAAATGCGAAGTAAAGCCTCTGATAAAAAAGCGGGACTCCTTGCGGTCTTTTTCAGATAACTGTTCTTCCATGTATGAAAGAAGGCTGAGTTTCGCGCGTTCAAGTTCACTTTTTGTAAAACCATAACGGCGCATTGCTTCCTTTTCCAGCAGGAGTTCGCGCAAAGCGTTTTCAACGCCGCCTGTTTTCGACTGCGTTCCCATGCTGTAAAAACGCGCGTTATCTGAAAACCGCCAAATGCCGCCCCAATACTCTGTCGCGGAAGCGTCAGGATTTAATGACGCTTCTTCAAAGCGTTGTGAAAGCATTGTATCAATTAAATAATCAATTATCGTTTCGCGGTAATATTCAAGCGTCCCTCTTTTTGAACCCGGCCTTTGTTTGTAGTAAATCATAAAATCTGTCGAGGTAAGCTCAGGGTCTGTGATAATCTCAACTTGAAAATTTCCCTTTACCGGCGGCGGAAGTTCGTACAAAGGACGGTTTACCGGCTGTTCTGCGGCAGGCATATTGAAGTGACGCGGCAATTCCGCTTCAAGCGTCTCACCGTCAAAATCGCCGACAAAAATCAACGCCATATTATCGCTTTTATACCACCTGTCGTAGAATCCTTTTAGCTGTTCGGACGAAGCGTTCTCTATTATTTCCTGCAGTCCGATAGGTTCTCTGGAAGCGTAGGCGGAGCCTGTAAAAAGAATGGGAAGGGTAATTTTCCGCACCCTGTCCATTGCACCTAACCTTGAACGGAGTTCTTCAAGGACAACAAGGCTTTCGCTTTTTACATCTTTGGAAAGAAAACTTACCGTGTAACTCCAGTCGTCAAGAATTGCAAGCGCCCTGTCCGGTATGCGTTTTACGCCGCCGTTATCCTCTACAGGCACGTCAAAGTGATAAACCGTTTCATTGTACGAAGTATAGGCGTTTGCGTCCGCGCCAAAGCGCATTCCCAATGAGCGCAGGTATTCGATAAGCTCCAATTTTGGGAAACGCGCAGTATCATTAAACGCGAGATGTTCGACAAAATGCGCGAAGCCGCGCTCGTCGTCTCTTTCCAGAACAGAACCGGCGTTTACAACCAGCGCAAGATGCGCGCGGTTTTCGGGACGCGAATTTTCCTGAATATAATATTGAAGTCCGTTTGGAAGCGTTCCCGTTATTACCCGGCTTGTAAGCGGGACTCTATCTTCGGCTTTGCCAAGCCCGGCGAAGTCAACTTTTGAAGGCGCGCAGGTTAAAACCAGCGCGGTTAGTAATACGGCGTTTATAATCAAGGGGATTAGATGTTTGATTCTGTTATTTGTTTTCATTGTTAGATTTTACACTGATTAAAAGAGAATGTCATGCAAGGTAGTCACAGAGTTTTTTTGTAGCGGTTTTTTACGCCTCAGAAGACTTGGCATGATCTTCTTTCCATGTGCCGTAGGCATAATATTCTGCTATGGGTGTTTGCGACGCCTGACCACTTACAAGTGGTCAGGTTGTATCCACACTTTTTACAAACTGATCATCGTGAGAACCATCGCAAACAGCGCGACTGTTTCGGCGATACCGACAACGGCGATGTACTGCGCGAAGCCCTTGCCTGTTTCAGCCTGTGCGTCCGCGGCGGCGGCTCCTACTTTTCCCTGAACAATGGCGGAGAACGAGATTGCTAATCCAGAAGCAATGCCATAGCCTAAATAGAGCCAGCCGTTCTCCGGATTTGCGGAAGCGGCTGCTATCATCTGACCCATCAGAATAAACCCATAAAAAGTCTGGGTTAACGGCGCGCCCGCAAAAGCCAGTAACATCATCGGAGCCGGTTTATTGGCGATGTAGCACTTTTTCCACGCCCCAATTGTTGCTTGACCCGCAAAACCAATACCCAATCCCGATCCGACAGTTGAGATACCCATTACCAAACCGGCTCCCAATAATCCTAAATTTAACATGCTTTACTCCTCTTGCATACGCAATAATATTTCTAATGCCCCATCCGGAACATTAACATATTCCTATTTAACCGCTCTTTCCGCAAATGGTCTATACGCGGTACCCGACCATGTCAGCCCTACATGACCAGAAAATTCCAAGGTGTTAAGCCGCACTCCATGAACCAGCACCGACAGTACATTGAGTATCAGGTTAAGACCATGCCCGAATACCAAAAGAATGATACCAGCAAAAATCAGGAAGTTCCCCAACAGAGGACCTGCCATTGTATTTACCGTCGTAGCTATTGACGCGCCGGCAAGCCCGACAGCCCAAAGCCTGATGTACGACATAATGTCGGAAAACACATTCGTAATTCCCAAAACAACCGATATTATGTTTTTAAAACTGGACAATATGGACTGCCCTATGCTTCCCTCGTATGAACCAAAAACAAAAGTCAAAGCAAAACCGCCGCCAAGAAGGTAAACCGAAGGAGGAAGCAGCGGGATAGCGCGGGTATCGTTGCTTACAACAAGAAACAACACCACATTGTACATTCCCCACAGCATCGCTATTGAACCTATTTCCGCAAAGACCCTCAGCGACTTTATATATCTGATTATACCTTTAAGGTGCGCAATCGTCAATTGCAGTAAGCCAAGGGAAAAACAAAATATCTGCAAATTTTGATCCACAAGCTTTGGATCCGATTTTGCGGTTGAGATATAGGACAGGGAAATATCCTGCAGAATCTGCGGAACCTTTTCGCTGTCTACGCCGAACCATGAACAGGTCATCACGCCCCACGTCGTATTAAACACGCCAAGTAAAAGAAGCATTTGTAATCCAATGGGAACGCCTTTTTTAGCTGTTTTTATAATACCGACTATCGCAATAGTGGAAATGATAAGACCGTACGCGGCATCTCCAAAGAGCATACCGAAGAAGATACAGAAGAAAATCAGGAACCACAGCGAAATGTCAACTTCGCGGTAACCGGGTACAATTCCAAGAAAGTCCGTTATCGGGGTTAAGAGGTTCACAAATTTGCTGTTTTTCAGCTTTGTCGGAACTGTTTCGTCGGTTTCTTCCGGGTCGTTAGCTGACAATGCCCAGCCGTTTTCACCGGCAATGGCTTTCAGGCTTTCCATATCGGGAGCGGGCACGTATCCTGTCAGCCATGAAAGCCCATGCTCGACCGGCACATCTTCAACTTTTTCCATGCTTGCCGATGCCGATTCAAATTCAATTTCCTGCTCAACACGCTTCATTTCAGTAATCAAAGCCTGTCGGTGTTCGGCGAGGGTTTTCAGTTTTTCTTCAAGTTTATTTAACGCGATTTTATTTTCTTCGGTTTCGCGGATAAGCTCGGAAAGAGATTTTTCAGGAAGCTGGAAAGGAGCGACTCCCGCAATCTCTTTATCCAAGACAACAAGGCGCACGGCGTTTTTTCCGCCGCCTGTTTTTATGAAACGCACATTTTCCAGATCAATTTCGGCGAAAGCGTCTTTTGTGAATTCATAAAGAAAAAGGGGCTGTCCCAGGGAAGCCATCTCTTTTAATGAAGCGGGATTGAAGTTTCCCCACGCTTCAATTCGGGAAATCTCCCGGTGTAAAAACATGTTGCGTTCCTGAAGCTCTTTTCGTTGTCTGCCGACATCCACTATTAAATCGGGCAGATTCTGTTCCGGTTCGGTTTTTATTTTATTTTTATCAGTTTTTATTTTAATATCGCCTATCAGCCCCATGGCGCTTTCAAGCTTATTTTTGCGCGTAACGGCGGCGCAGCCGTCCGCGGGAGCGTTCGATTTTTCAAGATGAATTACTCCCACCTTACGCAGTTTCAAAAGAGCTTCGTTTCTTTCGCTGTCCTGTACCATCAGGCACACTTTTTTCATTGGTACAATCATATTACTGATTCGCCGCCTTTTCAGTTCCGCTTTTCGCGATTTTACCGCGCACAACAGACGCGGTCTGCTGATCGCCAAGGTAAACCTGAATCTTTTTAATATTTCCTCTGGCTTCCGGGATTTTTATTTTTTCAAAAAGATTTACGCGCTGTGTTGTCGTACGCAGTTCTTTATCCAGCCTTCTGCGCTGTTCTTCGACAATCTGCGCTTCCAAATCCAGAAGCAGAGCCTGTTTCATTGCCTCAACCGCCCTATCCAGCCAAGGGGGAGTCCGAAAAAGATCGTACGGTGAAATTTCAAAATCCGCGCCTTCAAAAATTGGTATTGAAACGCCGGCGACATTTCCGTGCCCAGTACGCAGGCTTGTGATTTTCAATATATCTTTTGTAAAAATTCCGCTTTCGCCAAAAACGCCAATCCAGACCTTAAAAGATTCGTCAAGATTCGCCTTCGCGGTATGCAATTCATTAAGCCGAATATCGGTCTGACGAATTTCCCCCTGCAACTGCTGTTTTTTCAACATCAGCGTTGGCAGATAACGGCTGTACATTTTAAGAGAATCTTTTTGTTTCTTCAGCTCGTTTTTAGTGAGCCTTACTTTCGCCATCGCTGTTCCTATGCGCTCTGCGGCCAGAATTTTTTTATCAATTCCGTCCTTAACCCTGTTTCTTCGGGATTAAAACACGAGGACAGAATTTCCCATCCTAAATCAAGGGCTTTTTCCAGCGGGATATTGACTGTCAGATCCATCATCCGCTTTTCAAACTGTTCTCCGTATTTCAAAAGTTTTTCGTCCCAAGGAGTCATGATAAAGCCCATTGCCTTTTTTTCCAGCGTGTCGCGGAAAGCGGAATAAAGCTTGATCATGCCGTCCATGAGTGCGCGGTGGTCTTCGCGGGTTTTGCCGTTGACCTGCTGTTTAAGACGAGAAAGGGAGCCGAACGGTTCGATGCGTCCGTTTTTCAGGTAGTACTGTCCTTCGGTGATATATCCGGTGTTGTCCGGTACAGGGTGGGTTACATCGTCGCCGGGCATCGTGGTAACGCCCAAAACGGTGATGGAGCCCGCGGTTTCAAAGTCAACGGCTTTTTCATAACGGCTTGCCAACTGGCTGTAAAGGTCGCCGGGATAACCGCGGTTAGAGGGAACTTGTTCCTGTATGATAGAGATTTCCTTCATCGCGTCGGCGAAGTTGGTCATGTCGGTGAGAAGCACCAGCACGTCTTTTCCCTCAAGCGCGAATTTTTCCGCGACTGCAAGAGACATATCGGGTATCATGAGGCACTCGACGGTGGGGTCGCTTGCCGTATGCACGAACATTACTGTACGCGCCAAAGCTCCGCCGTTTTCAAGAGTGTCTTTGAAGTAAAGATAATCGTCGTATTTAAGCCCCATGCCGCCGAGGATGATAACATCAACTTCCGCCTGCATCGCGATACGGGCAAGCAGTTCGTTGTACGGTTCGCCGGAGACCGAGAAAATAGGCAGCTTCTGCGAAACGACCAGCGTGTTGAAAAGGTCGATCATCGGGATGCCGGTGCGGATCATTTTGCGCGGGATGATGCGCTGTGAAGGATTGACGGAAGGACCGCCAATCGGGATTAAATTTTCGTGTAACGCCGGTCCGTTATCGCGCGGATTGCCTGAGCCGGAAAACACCCTGCCCATTAAATTTTCCGAAAACGGAACCTGCATGGGGCGTCCCAAAAAGCGCACCGTGTCGCCTGTTGAAATGCCGCGTCCGCCCGCGAATACCTGCAATGAAACAGTGTCGCCGTGCAAACGGTTCACTTCGGCGAGAGAAGTGCCAAAGACGGTATCAACTTCCGCAAGGTCTCCGTAACGGATACCTTCCGCGCGGACGGTGATAACGCTTCCTGTTATTGATTCAATTTTGCTATATACCTTGTTCATAATTACCGTCCTACACAAGAATTTTTTCGGCGGCCTTATCCAGACCCCTTGATTGGCTCTTTACAGAGTGTTCAATTTCCGCTTCAAGACCCTCAAAACGTTCGCTCTTCCATTCACAGCCGTTGTAGTCCAGGAATTTCTGCCTGAGTTTGTTGAACCAAGAGCGCGCTTCGTTTTTATCCTCAAAGGTAAACTGCGACGCCAAAATCGCGAGCAGTTTCGCGAATACGTATTTTTGCCGTTCCGGTTTTACCGCCGCGTCTACCACGTCGAAGGAGTTCTGTTGGAAGTACACTGAGTCGATAAGCTCGCCCTTCAGGTAAATGATGTAGTCTTCGATGCTTGTTCCTTCTTCGCCGACAACCTTCATCATCTGCTCGACTTCCATTCCCCGGCGCATAAAATTGTGCGCGTAACCTACTTTTTCTCCGCTGATAATTCCCTTGTACTTCGACCACGAATCAAGCGGGTGAATCGCCGGGAATTTGCGCGCGTCGGAACGTTCGCGGGACAGACCGTGGAAAGCGCCTACGACCTTCAGCGTCGCCTGCGTGACAGGTTCTTCAAAGTTACCGCCCGCCGGACTTACCGTGCCGCCGATTGTAACGGAGCCGAGACTACCGTCGCGCAGGCGCACAATACCGGCTCTTTCGTAGAAGCTGGCGATTGTCGATTCCATATAAGCGGGGAAGGCTTCCTCTCCGGGGATTTCCTCAAGGCGTCCTGACATTTCGCGCATTGCCTGCGCCCAGCGGCTTGTCGAGTCCGCAAGTAGCAGGACATTGAGGCTCATCTGCCTATAGTACTCGGCAAGCGTTACGGCGGTGTAAACCGAAGCTTCGCGCGCGGCGACCGGCATTGAAGAAGTGTTGCAGATGATGATCGTCCGCTCCATGAGAGAGCGTCCTGTTCTTTCGTCTTTTAATTCGGGGAATTCTTTAAGCGTTTCAACAACCTCTCCGGCGCGCTCACCGCAGGCGGCGACAATTACGATGTCAACGTCCGCGAAACGGCTGGTTATCTGCTGGAGAACCGTCTTGCCCGCGCCGAAGGGACCGGGAATACAGTAAGTTCCGCCGCGCGCAACAGGGAAGAATGTGTCGATCAGGCGGACGCGGGTAACCATCGGGTCTACCGGTTTTAGCCGCTCTTCATAACAGTCAATCGCGCGTTTTACAGGCCAGCGGAAACTGAGCGTTATGGGAAATTTATTTCCTTTTTCGTCGGCAAGTTCCGCGATTGTGTCGCGTATTTTATAACTGCCGGCTTGTTTTATCCATGAAACAGTGTAATTTCCGTACAGGTTGAACGGAACCATAATGCGGTGCGTGAAAGAGCCTTCAGGAACAGTGCCGAGAGTGTCGGCGCGCTCTACCCTGTCGCCTTGTTTCGCCGTCGGCGTAAACTGCCAGCTTGTGTCCTTCGACAGAGCGTCAAGGTAAACGCCCCTCTCAAGGAAGTAGCCAGCCGCCTGCGCCAGTTGAGGAAGCGGGTTCTGCAATCCGTCGTAAACCTGTCCCAAAAGCCCCGGTCCCACCTCGACAGATAACATATCACCCGTAAATTCAACTTCATCGCCTACCGTTATGCCCTTTGTGATTTCAAAGACCTGAAGCTGGCTTACCTCTCCGCGAATTCTGATGACTTCGCTTTTCAGTTTTTTATCGGCAACCTTTACATAGCCGACCTCGTTCATGGAAACAATTCCGTCAAAACGGACGCTTACCATATTGCCGTTTACGGCTGTTACCGTTCCTTTTGTTCCGATCATTTAAGTTCTCCCGGGGAATTATGCCCGCTAGCTTGCGAGTTTTCTATAATTTCAGCGTACAGTGATTTATATTCGGTAAATCCTTTTTCTACGTTGAACAGCATACGCCGCTCAAGCAGTATCAGTTTAAGAAAATAAGCATAGACATTATTTCTTCCAAAGTATTCGTAACCCGTTATGGCGTCTATCGCGTTCCAGCGGGCTTTATCGATCAAGATTTCGCCTTCCAGCGGAGTCATATCGCCGGTTACGGCTCTCGCGGCGGAAGAAGCGGCGTCCGCTGGATAGGGAGGCGGCTCAACCGCGGAAGAGCTGTCCCGTTTGAGTTTAATCGCGCGGTGTTTCGCGAGATTCAACCGCAGGGAGCGTTCCCACTCGCGCCAGTTGTCAATAAAATCGCAGCCTGAGGAAAGCGCGTTTTCAGAAGCGGTATCTATGGAAAGCCTGTTGAAAAAAACCGCGTCTTCGTCTTCCATCATTGGCTCGGCAAGAGCCTTAAATTCGGCTGAAGACATCGGCGGCTTCTGTTCATAGATGAGAAAAGGAAGCTGTGCCATCAGATAATAGTACGAGCCCACTCTTTAAATTCCTTTTGACGAATTTTTAAGGATTTCCGCAAGCTTTGGATTTAAGTAAGTTGAAAGCATCTGCGCTACCGCTTCCGCGGAGAAGTCATAGTAGACGGAGCCTTCCTTATTGGAAATGTGGAAACCGCAAGCCAGTTTACGGCTGGATTTCAGTTCCACCCCTTTCAAAAGTTCGCCTGTCAGCTTTTCTTTGAAGAAAGCCTGAAGTTTTGAAAGTTCGCTTTCGGGCAGAACAACCGCAAAGTCGCCGCCTTGCTTTGAAGCCCATGATTTTAGCAACTCCGGCAGAGCGGCTTTCAACACGTCCTCGTTATAATTGGCGGACGTGCGCTCGGAAACAATCCTGTCAAGCAATGACTGGATTTCGTCCTTAAACGCCAGAACAAGGTTGCGGGAAGCCTGTTCAAGGGCGGCAATTCCCGCTTTTTCGGAGCGTTCCGCGTCCTGTTTGCCCTTGTTGATAATATCGCTTGCTTCCCTTTTGGCAACTTCCACAATACGGCGGGCTTCCGACTCCGCTTCCGCCTTGATCCGCGCGGCTTCCTGCGAAGCGGTATTGATCCCGTCTTTTTTTATCTTGTCGATAAGTTCCTGAACCTGAATATCCATGACTTCCTCTTTTTGCCTAAAATTATCCTCATAGCCGCCGAGTCAATACCCGGACAACTATAAAGCCCATTCTACAGCATCACAGGGCATTATGCAAGAGAGGTAACGGTTAAACGTCCGTTAAACCAAAGTGCATAAATGCATCAGTTGTACAAAATAATTCAACCTCTTGTAATCGCCAACCATCCTCTGCGCGATTGGCTCCTTTGACGCCAGATTGATTTCCTTCCAGTTTATGAGCAGTTCAGGGTGTTTTTTCTGAACGTCGTCAATAAGGTTTTTTAAATGCTTCCCGATAACGATTAAATTCTGAGCCGCTTCGTTGATAATTTCCACAGCCTCATCGTTATTTTTTGTAACAATACTGTTTATATAGCGCACCTGCGTCTGGTCGCGATCCACCCTGAGCAGAGCCGCCCGCAGACGCGATCCGTCCGCGCCGTCGTCCGACAGTTCCGCGTCGAGCGTGGCAATCGGCTCAAGTGCGTCAAGCAGGGCGTGAAGGGCTTCGCTCATTTCCATAGCCATCGTGTTATTTGTCCACTGCCCGCGAATTAACAGAATGTCGCATAACTCCTTGAATTCCTTTTCGATATAATCATCTAAAAAGGCTTTTAGATAGTTTAGACCTTCGGCATAGTCGAAACACTCGACGTTCTTTCTGCGATAAGCTTCGCTGTGATGAACCGTGTAATTTTCCAGCCTGACAAGATCCGTCGCTTCAAAAATCTGCTTTAACAACGCGCTTATCTGAACATTTTTCTTGGCATTGTTGATTTTCGTGATATACGCGGCAGCTTCGGATTTTTTAAATTCCAGCCACTCTTCGCCGATTGTCTCATGGTGGTAAATATGCTTCCACTGCCACAACGGATTTCTCAACGTGTACTGAACCATCAATTCCATAATTTTTGACGTATGTACTTCCCTCAGCATTGTAATCATTGTAATGAATTGTTCGGCGGTAACCAGTTCTTTGCCTTCGCAGGAATTTATCAGAGATATTAAGCCTTTCCAGTCGTCCTCAGGTCTTAGGGATTGGGTAACGGACATGAACTCGCCAATTTGATCTACGATTAGAATAGTTTTTATCGTGGGAAATTTCGGCTCAATCAAAAAACTGCCGTCTATAAAATGACTGTCAAATTTTTTAAAAAAACCGCTGAAATTGTAAGCTACAAACTGCGCCAGAGACGCCGCTAATTCATAACGGTGATCTACAACGGAAATACGGTTTTGATCAAACTGGCTGACCAGCTTTTCAACATTCGCCTGTATTAAAGTTATAAGTTCCTCGCCGGACATGGTTTTCGCTTTTTCATCAAGAGCGGCGTAATCAAGCTGTTTGATAGTCGCCTTGATGTTGTCGTCTATACACGATTCTATTGTCATATTCCTTAATCTGGCGACTTTTTTATCATCTTTAAAAAATACTTTTATGGGAAAAATTACCTTATATATTGAAAATATAAATGATGAAAACGAAGGGTCTACTTCCTCTGTTCTTACATGGAAAAATTTTGAATACTTGTTCTGGTTTAACTCTTTCGCTATTTGCCTAAGCATATTCTGCTTGTCATCGTCCAAGCCTTCGCCCGAAAAGAACGAAAAGACTTTATCCATTAGGTCTTCTGCCATAATACGCTCCTGACTTATTTTAGCTTATTGTTATAAAAATGACAAGTATTATAAGGTGACAGACACCACCGCTATATATAGCGTATGTCTACGAAAATGACGCTATATATAGCGTAGGTAGAAAATGGTTATTTTAAGCTTGCTCAAGCCGTTGCGAACCCTGAGCCGCCGAAGGGGACGAAGCATATACCGTTTGTTATGTGCTGGTTTGCCTATTTATAAATTTTATTCCAAAAATAATAAATCATCAGTTATAATAAAAATATAATCACTATTATGTTGATTATGTTTATTATAATTTATTCTTTCAAAATAAAGATTATTAGCTGTTTCTTTAATAGTTTCGTTGGTATCTGCATTAACAAAGATAAAAGTAGTAATTTCAATGTTTGGATTAGGAGGAAAACTAGACCTGCCGCCAATTCTACCCATTTCAAACTTAAAACTTTCTCCTTTTTTTATAAAAATTTTATTTCCATGATACATATAATCCATATCTACTATCAAATTAAAATTTGTTTTATTTTCTATGGTTATATTCGCTAAATTCACGTAATCAATTGGAAGAAGAATACAGCTAGAAAACACTATAGAAAAATAAATCAAATAATATTTTAATATTTTCATACTTTCACTCCAATTCCGATGAAGAATTAATATAAAAATGTTTTCTCAATATATCCAAGAAACCTCAAGTATTTTTATATTTTATATTATTTAATTAATATTTGTCAACTATTATTTTTTCATGGCAATTTCGCTTAACGCCGTGTATGCGAACAAAAGATTCGCATATATTCACTATGCCGTGCTGTACAAAAAGCCCCTGCTGTGCTACCATATCGCCATGAACAGTTTGACGGCTGATGCAAAGAAAAAACTTGACAATTTGTACATTTGTATGTAGTATGTATATAGGAGACGTGGAATGGCGGAAAAAACGCAGGGGAAAGAATATGACTTCACAGGTAAAGACCCAAAAGAAGTTTTATCACCGGATGAAATCGCGCATTTTGATGAAGGTATGCGTCTGAAAAACGAATCCCGACCTGCCAATAAAGTCGATTTTGCCGGAGCCGCTCGTTCCGTTGTTTCTGACTTAGACAGATTACTATCGTAATTACGCTTAAAACTTACCATAAAAAGGCATTTTAGCAGGTTTGTAGTGTCTAAAAACGGTACAATATTCGGTTCTGATACTTGGATACCGGAAATAAAAAACTTATGCTTTGACTTCTTGAAATACCTGCAAAATCGTCCCGGCGGCAGATTTTTGCATTTCAGGGACGAAATTGGCACTTCGGAAAAACCGGGCAGGATTGTAAAAGAATACCACAAGACCGCTAAAATCCTAAAGAATGAAATTTTTATGGAAGATGCCGGGCAATCCTATATTGATTATCATAAAATAGCGTCTCTTTATATACGCTCGTTTCTTAAATATAAGCCGTTCTATCTGGACATACCCAAAGAAACGAAAGATGTTGAATTATGCCTGCAAACAATGCTGGCAAATGAGTATTTTGCAATTCCATTTTTGGAAACAATATTTAGGGCATGGAATAACGATTTTGAAGGACTGCTCAGGCTGGAGCAAAACTACAGAGACAATTTTATTAAATTGCTCTACTATTACAAGAATCATATTGATAAACTTGATCCCGTATCTTTTTCAAATACCATATACTTAATAGAGAGGCAATTCTTTCACCCAAGCGGCAAATGAGCCGTGAGAAAAATTCCCACTATACCAAAAAGCCTTCGCTGTGCTACCATATCGCCATGAACAGTTTGACGGCTGATGAGCTTCGCGGCAAGTATATTGATTTTTTTGTCTCAAAGGGGCACGCGCAGATACAGGGGAAGTCCCTTCTGCCGGAAAATGACCCGACGGTGCTTTTTACCACCGCCGGTATGCATCCGCTTGTTCCCTATCTTTTGGGGCAGGAACACCCGGCAGGCAAAAGACTTGTCGATTTTCAAAAGTGCATCCGCACGGGGGACATCGACAGCGTGGGAGACCCTAGCCACCTCACTTTTTTTGAAATGCTCGGCAACTGGTCGCTTGGCGATTATTTTAAGGAAGAAGCGATAACGATGAGTTTTGAGTTTCTCACTTCACCGCGCTGGCTGAATATTCCAATCGAAAAATTGGGAGTAACGGTTTTCGCCGGAGAGGGAGAAATTCCGCGCGACGATGAATCGGCGGCAATTTGGAAAAAACTTGGCGTCCCCGAAAACCGCATCGCGTTTTTGTCTCGCGCGGATAACTGGTGGGGTCCTGCCGGAACTACGGGTCCGTGCGGTCCCGATTCGGAAATGTACTATTATATAGGAGAGGAACTCTGTAACCCGGACTGCAAGCCCGGCTGTTCGTGCAAAAAATGGCTTGAAATCTGGAACGACGTTTTCATGCAGTACAACAAAAACGCGTCGGGCGCTTACGAGCCGCTTGCGCGAAAATGCGTTGATACGGGCATGGGCATCGAAAGAACCGTAACAGTCCTCAACGGGAAAAAAAGCGTTTACGAAACGGCGGTTTTCGCGCCGATTATCGAGGCGATTGAAAAAGCCGGCGGTTGCAAGTACGGAACAGACAGCGAAAAAGATTTTTCGATACGGATCATCGCCGACCATGTGCGCTCGGCAACCTTTATTTTGGGGGATCCAAAGGCGGTCAGCCCCTCAAATGTGGGGGCTGGTTATGTTCTGCGCAGGTTGATACGCCGAGCCGTCCGCCACGGGCGAAAATTGGCTGGTGAAGGAAACGGCGGAAGTTCAACCGAAGGGATAAGCCTCTCCCCTATCGCCTCTGTCGTAATCCAGCAGTCCAAAGGCCCTTACCCGGAGCTTGAACAAAACCGCGATTTTATAATTAGCGAGCTTGACAGGGAGC
>JAISSH010000066.1 GCA_031273265.1 Treponema sp. | reverse complement strand
ATATAGCCGTCTTCCCAGATGTGAAGCCCTGCCTTGCACTGACATTCAAAGGCGACGCCGGGGCCGTTCATCTCCGAAAGGCCGTAGGAATTGTACACGTCAATTTTCAATAACGCTTCAATGCGCCGCCTTGTGTCTTCGGAATAGGGTTCCGCTCCGGCAAAGGCACGTTTTATGGAGAGGCTTTCCCTGCTAACTCCGGCTTCTTTCATCTTTGTTTCAAGGTGAAGGAGAAAACTTGGCGTTGCGTGCAACACGGTCGTGCCGTAATCCTGCATCATCCTGAACTGACGGGCCGTGTTTCCGGCGCCCGCCGGAATTACCATCATGCCGACTTCTTCGCCGCCCTGATGCAGTCCAAGACCGCCTGTAAAAAGGCCGTAGGTTATCATGTTCTGGAATACGTCGCTTTTGGTGCAGCCGGTTCCGTAAATACAGCGCGCCATGTAATTTGCCCACTGTTTGATGTCGTCGCGGCTGAAATAAATTGTCGTGGGAATTCCGGTGGTACCGCTTGAGGCGTGCAACCTTACAACTTCTTCTTTCGGGATTGACAAAAATCCGTACGGAAAGCCGTCTCTTAAATCGTTCTTGGTAGTAAAAGGAATCCTTTTAAGATCGTCAAGGGTTTTAATATCGTCCTGACTTTTTATGCCAATTTTTGAAAGACGCTCTTTATAAAACGGAGTTCTCAGCGCGAAGCCTATTTCCGTTTTTAATTTTTCAAGCTGGAGGGCTTCAAGCTCTCCTCTGGGCATTTTTTCAATTTCAGACTGCCAGTATTGAAAGTTCATTTGTTTTTTCCTTTTGAGCCGGGATCGCTCAAGATTACTGCATCCTGCCCAAGTTTAAACGCTTTCGCGTTAGCCGAAACAGCTTTCTCGTCTTTTTTGGAAAAAACCGCGGCGATTGTCTTTTCAAGACTTTTGTGTTTTATGGGAAGGAAAAAAGAAGCCGCCCCAACCATTACGGTATTTACCGCCTTCGCAAGCCCCGCTTCTTTCGCGAGGGACACCGCCTCTACAAGCCTGTAGTGTTTAAGGCTTTTTATGGCGGACGTAATTTCGTTTATATCGGGATAATTGCTTATATTTACAAAAGGCTCGGCGGCTGTAACAAGAGCGCCGGAAGTTTTCAGCCATGACAGATAACGCAGACTCTCCAGCGGCTCCATCGAGATAATTAGATCCGCCCCGCCTTTCGGTACAAGGTCGCCAGCGATTTTTCCGTCCGCGATACGCAGATGAGCCAGCACCGCGCCGCCCCTCTGCGCCATACCGTGCACCTCGCTCTGGCGCACCGCAAGCCCCTCGTCAAGCGCCGCGCGGGCAATAATGGACGCGACGGAAAGCACTCCCTGTCCCCCGACTCCGGCTAGGATTACATCGTATTTCATAGATACAGTATTGCCTGTTTTTCAAAAAGTTTCAAGGAATTGTTTTGAGAAAAATTTAACGCAGATGCGCAAAGACGCGAAGTACGCGGAGTTTTAGTTCGAAAAACGCCTTTGCGTGAGATTTTCGGGTATAAATTTCTTTATTCCGTCAACTTTACAAGTATTATAAAAAGTGATATTTAAATATTGAGAGAATAAGGAGGCACATAAGAAATGACCGTTTTCGGTAAAAAAATAAAATGGATCATTATAATATGCATATTTTTATGTTCCTGCGCGGATATAAAATTTACCGTAAAAGTTAAAGAATACGATCTTGTTCCAATTTATAATTTGATGGTTGAAATAAACGATAAAGCTTTTAAGAACGACATTGATTATTTCAGGCAGGCGGCGGCGTATAAATTTATAACAGAAGATGAAAAAGTCCGACACCTTGACACTTTGAGATTGCATAACAAAGAAGAAAATTATACCGATGATGATCTCCTCGAAGACGAGCTTGTCAGGACAATTGAATCGTTAATTAACGCAGTCAAAAAAGTGAATATTGTAAAAACATATAAAACAAGAGCGTATGTTTCCAACTCAGGCATTAATTTTGATTATCATTGGGACGAAAAAAACGTGCATTTTCAAATGTCTATCAAGGAATATGAAACCCAGCGGGAATGGAAGCTGTCTTCAATAGTTCACTGCCGATAAAAGAAAAACTCAGTGAAACTCCTTTTCTTACTTTGCGCTTCTGCGCTTTTGCGAGATACTCTTCGGGAACAGAATCTTAAACACATCGGCGGCGGTTTCGGCGAATTCGACATTTATTGCGCCTCGGATGTCCTTATCAAGTTCGTTCCAATCTTCTTCGTTGTCTTTGGGAAGCAGGACTTTTTCCATTCCGTTTCTGATTGCGGCTAACAGTTTTTCTTTTAAGCCGCCGATGGGAAGGACGCGCCCTGTGAGGGTAAGTTCTCCTGTCATGGCGATACATGGAAGGGGAGGGACTTTGCAGAGGGTAGAGAGAAGGGAGGAGGCAAGGGTAACGCCGGCGGAAGGTCCGTCTTTCGGAATTGCGCCTTCTGGGACATGGATGTGAAAGTCGGATTTGCTTATGTCCTTTACGGCGAAGTTGTACCTTTCGCCGGTACTGCGAAGGTATGAAAGGGCGATGCGGGCGCTTTCCTTCATTACGTCGCCGAGATTGCCGGTGATCAACAGCTCGCCGTTTCCGTTGTACCGGATTGTCTCGACAGGCAGAATTGTTCCGCCGGTTTCTGTCCACGCGAGTCCGTACGTTACGCCAACACGCGCTTCCCTGTAAACTACATCGCGTTTGTATTTTTTTCTGCCGAGCAGTTTTTCAAGATTTGCGGGCGTTATTGTTTTGGTAAACGAAGAGATCGGTTTTTCTTTGCCGTAACCCTTGTTTACGGCGTCACGCGCAATGCGCCTGATACAGCGGGCTGCTTCGCGTTCAAGGCTTCGCACGCCGGACTCCATTGTCCAATAGCGGATAATGTTTTTAAGCGCGTCGTCCCTGAATGTGATCTTCGCGGCGGAAAGTCCGTTTTCACGCAGTTCTTTCGGAACAAGAAACTGTTTCGCGATAGTGAGTTTTTCATTTTCACCGTAACCGGGAACTTCGATTATCTCCATGCGGTCAAGCAAGGGATACGGAATAGTATGAAGCGAATTTGCCGTAGTGATGAACATTACTTTGGAAAGATCGTACTGAACTTCCATGTAATGATCCACAAAGGTTGAATTTTGTTCCGGGTCGAGAACCTCAAGAAGAGCCGATGCCGGGTCTCCACGAAAATCATGCGAAAGTTTGTCTATTTCGTCTAACAGGAAAACCGGGTTGACAGTTTCCGCTTTTCGCATGGACTGGATGATTTTTCCCGGCAGTGCGCCCACATATGTTTTTCTGTGTCCGCGGATTTCCGCTTCGTCGCGGACACCGCCCAACGATACGCGCACAAAGTTGCGTCCAAGGGCGCGGGCGACTGATTTGCCCAAACTGGTTTTGCCGGTTCCCGGAGGACCGACAAAGCAGAGAATGGGTCCTTTTATGGACTGCGGAATCGGAGATGGAGAGCCGGGAACGGGCGCTTCGTCAACCTTTTCATCGTTTAACATCGTTCTCTCGTTGTCAATTTTCATCTCTTCAACAGTTTCTCTTAACTTTTCTATTCCCTGTTCCGCGATCTTCATTAGTGTATTGACATCTTCCTCATTGTCGGCTGTTTCTTGCTCTTTGTTATCTGTCATCTGTTCATCGCTGTTTGACAACAACTGCCGTACCGCGATAAATTCCAATATACGGTCTTTGGCTTTCTTCATGCCAAAATGATCTTCATCAAGAATTTTTTCAGCTTCGGCAAGGTCGCCTGAGTCGACAGAAAAGCCGCTCCACGGAAGATCGGCTATCCATTCAAGATAACCGCGCAGAACGCCGGCTTCCGGGGAGAGGGGCTGGAGTTTTCGCAGTCTTTTTATTTCTTTTTCGGCTTTTTCCGTAACTTCCGCCGGAGGGTTTTTTTCGGCAATCCGTTGTTCCAGAAGCGCGAATTCATCTTCAATTTTATCCTTACCCAGTTCCTTGTTAATTTCCTTGAGACGCTCGTGTAGAATATATTCACGGTGGCGTTTATCCATTCTGCTTTTGACTTTGCCGGAAATATTTTTTTCGACATCGTAAATTTCATTTTCCTGTTCAATAGTTTCCAGAATCGCAATTAATCTTTCTTTTGTGTCGGTAATGCTTAAAAGCTCGATTTTTTTCTCTGATTTTATAAACGCCGCATTGCACACAAGATTGCCAAGGCGTTCCGGGTCTTCGGTTCTTTCTACGGCGGATAGAGTGTCTGTTCCGATTTTTTTTGAATATTCCGCGTATTGAACGAAAGATTTCTGGACGCTGCGCATTAAACCCAAATCTTCCGCGCTTAAAGGTTCGCTTAAACCGATTATTTTAAGCGGTTCTACTTTAACCATTGAATAATTATTTTTTTGATCAACGGAAAGTATCGTTCCTCGGTATTCGCATTGAAAAACAACGCGGTATGTGTTGTCCGGCAGTTTAAGATGTTGGACGATTCTAACGACAGTTCCGCTTTCCCAAGGTTCATCGGCGGCGAGGCTGATCTCGTGTTTTTTAAGACACGCCGCGAAAAGCCTGTTGTCCCGCTTGAGAGCTTCTTCCAAAGCGGCAATGCCCGGCTTGAATGTGATAAAAATGGGAATCACTGTCTGCGGAAAAAGCACAAGGTCACGGAGAGGGAGCAGGGGAAAATCTTCCGTGTAAAGTTCTTCCGTACCGGAATCACGCGGCGAAAGGCTTTTTCCGCGAAGACTTGAGAAAAACCTGCCTATGCCGCTATTTTTTTCCATTTGGAATAACTCAAGAGGCGCGTTACGCGCTCTTTTGCAGGTAGATAATCTGCGGCGGTTCGGATTTTTCCACTGTGTCCTGTGTAATAATTATATGTTTGTCGCCCTTCATCGAAGGAATATCAAACATAATATCCGTCATGAGTCTTTCTACGATAGCCCGCAGTCCGCGCGCGCCGGTTTTTTGTTTGATAGCCATGTCCGCGATAGCGTCGATTGCTTTTTCCGTAAATTCAAGCTTTACATCGTCATAGGAAAGGGAAGCCTGATACTGCCTTACAATGGCATTGCGCGGTTCAGTGATTATGCGCCTTAAATCCTCGCGCTTGAGTTCTTCAAGACCGACCGTGATCGGAAGTCTGCCGATAAACTCCGGGATCATTCCATATTGAATCAAATCGTCGGGATGCATGGAATCGTAAAGTTCCTTGAGGGTTTTTTCTCCGCCCGACGTGTCCGCGCCGAAACCCAGCGGATGCTGAACAACGCGCCGCGCGATAAATTTATCAAGTCCCACAAAAGCTCCGCCGCAGATAAAAAGAATATTTGTAGTGTCGATGCGGATCATCTCCTGATTGGGATGTTTTCTGCCTCCCTGCGGCGGAACGGACGCGATAGTTCCCTCGATAATTTTTAACAGCGCCTGCTGTACGCCTTCGCCAGAAACATCGCGCGTAATGGAAACGTTTTCTCCCTTTCGCGCGATTTTGTCGATTTCGTCAATGTAGACAATGCCCCTTTCCGCCGCGGCGATATTGCCGCCCGCGTTCTGTATCAGTTTAAGCAGAATATTTTCAACATCTTCGCCGACATAGCCCGCTTCCGTGAGAGTTGTCGCGTCCACAATAGCGAACGGCACTTTGAGTTTTTTCGCCAGAATTTTCGCAAGCAGGGTCTTGCCGGTTCCTGTCGGTCCGATTAAAAGGACGTTGGATTTTTCAATTTCGACATCTTCGCCCTCGACGGCGGGATTGCCGATTCGTTTGTAGTGGTTGTACACCGCGACAGACAGCGTTTTTTTCGCGTTGTCCTGTCCAATCACAAAAAGGTCGAGGTAATTTTTTATCTCGCGCGGAGTTGGAATGTCGCCTGTAAAATGAGTTGAAAGTTCGTGCTCTTCTTCGCTGAGAATTTTACGGCAGACTTCGATACATTCATCGCAGATAAAAACATCGTTGGGTCCGGCGATAAGACGGCGCGCCATGTCCGCGCTCTTTCCGCAGAATGAGCAGACTCTTTCAAAAGCTTCAGGACCGTTACGAAGCCGCGCCATTTTTTCCCCTCTCTAAAATCGAATCGGCTATGCCGTATTCAACCGCGTCTTCCGCGGACATATACAAATCCCTTTCCATATCGGACGCGATCTGCTCTATGGATTTGCCTGTGTGTTTTGCGAAATAATCTATCGTCATTTTTTTAAGACGGATAATTTCCCTTGATTGGATTCCTATGTCGCGCGCCTGTCCGCTCACGCCGCCCCAGGGCTGGTGGATAAGCACCCGCGAAGATGGAAGCACCATGCGCTTTCCTTCAGCTCCCGACGTTAAAATGAGGGCGGCAATGCTGGCAGCCTGCCCAAGGCAAATCGTTTGCACGTTGCTCCTTAAATGCTGAATGGTGTCGTAAATCGCAAGCCCAGCGGTAACCGAGCCGCCGGGAGAATTGACATAGAGGTTAATATCTTTTTCAGTACCCTGACCGTCCAAAAACAGGAGCTGGGCTACGACCAGATCCGCGGAAATATCGTTAATCTCTCCGTCCAAAAAGACAATACGGTCTTTCAGAAGACGGGAATAGATATCGTAGGAACGCTCTCCCATTCCGCTTTGTTCGACAACGATTGGAACCAGATTACTCATTTTTTCCTTCATTACTATATAATTTAACCATTATCTGCTAAAAAATCCAGATAATTCTCCTTTTTTCCCGGTTTTAGGGTATTTTCGGCAAGCAAAATGTCAACAACCTGCCGTTCTTTAATATCTTCTTTCAGGTAAAAAAGCGTCTGTTCGTTGTAGTTCTTTTTCACTTCTTCCAGTTCCGCGCCGCTCTCGCCCGCGATACGCTCAAATTCCTTCTCTATGTCCGCGTCGGTAACTTCGATTTTCTGCTCTTCAATTAAAGTTTCGATGATCAGCCGGGAATGAAGGGCTTTTTCCGCCGCCTCGCGCCATTCTTTCTCCCTTTCCTCGCGCCCTTCTTCCAAAGTCATTAACTGCATCATCGCCTCAACGCTGGTGTTGTAGTGGCGGGCAAGCCTTCGCCAACGCCCTTCAACTTCCGCCTTCACCATGGATTCCGGCAGGACGACAGGCGAGTTTTCCATTATTTTTTTCAGCACTTCGTTGAGTTTTTTCTCGCGCAGACGCCATTCAAGATTTTTATTTAATTTTTCTTTGATGCTGTTTTTAAGATCGTCCAGAGTTTTGAATTTTTCATCGACATCTTGAGCCAGATCATCGTCCAAATCGGGGAGTTTTTTCTCTTTAAGCGCTGTCAGCGTTATCTGCACTTTTCTTGTTTTTCCGGCAAGCGCGGGATCGGGAAAATCATCGGCGAATTTCTTTTCGAATTCTTTTGTCTCGCCCTTTTTCATTCCTGTAATATCGTCGTCAAATTGATAAACATTGTTGTTAGCCCCGATAGTGAAGGCAAAATCCTTTCTTTGCATATCGGACGCTTCGCCGTTTTCGTTAAATATCTGGTAATCAATGGTAACAACATCGCCCTTTTGCGCGCAGGCGGACTCGTCGCGATCCATGATAATGGCGTTCCGTTCCCTGATTTCCTCAAGCTCCCGTTTAATATCGTCGTTCCCGATTTCCGCGCATGGATACTCAACCTTAAGTCCCTTCCATTGACCTATTTTCACATCGGGCAGTACGTCGTAAACGACGGAGAATTGAAGGTCGTTATCAAAGTCCAATTTTGGCTCGTCCTGCAATTCGGGAGTGGAGTAGGGCAGAGGTCTTTCGCCGCGGGGCAAATTTTCGTCCTTGAAATACTCCTGCAAGATGGATTCAATAACGCGCCCAAGCGCCTCGCCCTTCAAGGCTTCCGCGAATTTGCGTTCCAGCACTTCCTGAGGAACTTTCCCCTTGCGGAAGCCCGGAATTTGCACGTTTTTTGCGTAATCCTTCAACATCTCCTGATATTGGGCGCGGACATCTTCCTTGGGGACAGTAATACTCAATTTTACATTCGATTTTTCAAGACGCGTTAGTTCTTTTGTAAAAGCCACATTATTCCTCTAATAGGTAAATTTTGCGAGAGAAGGGACTTGCCCTCCAGCCTTCAGCATATATAATCTATGCGAGAGAAGGGACTTGAACCCTTATGCCTGCGGCACCAGATCCTAAGTCTGGCGTGTCTGCCAATTCCACCACTCTCGCGCTGCCGGCAAGCCCGTCCAAACGTGTTCCAGCCTTAAAAATGACGCAACAGGAAAGGCAATCCCTCTAAAACAGTGTATCAAATTTTACAGAAGTGTGTCAATTGACCAAATTGCCGCTTTTTGCTAGGATTTCTACAGTTTGGCGCATTCAAACGGGCCGCTAGCTCAGCTGGTAGAGCAGCAGACTCTTAATCTGCGGGTCGAAGGTTCGATCCCTTCGCGGCTCAGAAGAAATGGGAGGCAACAGGAGGTTGCCGACCGGAAGGCGATCCCTTCGCGGCTCAAAGTTATTTCAAATTCTCAATATGCTTCTTTATCGCCGAAAAACTTTTTTCGCTCATGACATGCTCCATTTTGCATGCGTCCTTAACGGCTGTTTTTTTGTCAACGCCCAGAAAAACAAGCCAGTCGGAGATTGCTACGTGCCTTTCGTACATTGAATCCGCTATTTTCCGCCCTTTCGAGGTCAGCGTAATATAGCCGTCCGCGTCTATAGCTATGTATCCCTTTGTGCGCAGGTTTTTCATGGCGACGCTTACGCTGGGTTTGGAAAATTCCAGTTCGTTTACAATGTCAATCGAGCGGACTTTTTCCCCTTTTTGGCTTAAAACAAGGATAGTTTCAAGATAATTTTCCGCCGATTCTCGTTCTTTCAAGCCTTCCCCCAAAAGTTACCCTTAACTAACTATACAATTTTA
>JAISSH010000018.1 GCA_031273265.1 Treponema sp. | reverse complement strand
AAGACGGGCTGCGCAAACCCCTTCCGGGGACTCGACGGCTGTGGCTTTTATTTACGCACGCTTTGGCGTGGCCGTTTTTGAATCCACACCGTATGTCCCCGTCAGGGCTTATGCGCACCCGTCTTACAGATTGTTACGGAGTTTTGTCGGGCATACATTTCTGCAATTACTGGTATAAGTGGTTAGTAAGAATAAACTTTTAATTTGCTGTTGCTTTCCCTTGTCTTTCCGGCATAAAAGGGTTATATTAAGGCAGAGGCGGTTTTGTGGAACAAGTAATTGCGGAACTGGAAAAATTGAATAAAAAAGCCGATGTTATTATCGGTATTATGCAAACGCCGGAAAATAAGTTGCTGAAACTTATGGAAATTATAGGTAATGCCGTTGGCATTATCGGCATTTTGGCGATAATTGAGATCATCAGAAATTGGATAGTAGGAGGCTGAAAATGTTTTTTCAATTATGCGTTGCGGTATCGCTCATGCTTATTGGGTTCTCCATAGCTTTTTTAGCCCGGTATTTGCGCAAAAAATCCGGTGCGCACAATGCATAGATTTATATGTTTTTCCAGTTTGTCAATGAACTCTTGACACTTTTCTCCAAAAAATGGTACTTTATTACAAGAAACCAAAAAGGGGGAAATTTATCCAAAATGCACGATTTTAACAACTCATTAATTATTTGAAAAATCCCCCCCCCCCCCCCCCCGTTTGATATAAGTTTTAGACACCCAAAATTGCCCATTTTTCCCCTATCTCTTAATAACTGGAAGAATCTCACGCGGAGGCGCGGAAACGCAAAGTTCGCGGAGTTTAATAAAGGAGTATTTTTATGAAGACAATTTCTAAAAAGGCACTGATCGCATTTTGCGCAGTGGTTTTCGCGTTGATTCTTGGCTCGTGCGGTACTGATAATCTTCCCAATGACGGAAATCCCTCTGAAAATCCGGGTAACTCGAATGGGAATCCAACAGATAACGGAAATCCTTCTGGAAATCTCCCGAATAATGGAAATCCCGACGATCAAAAACCTGAACTTGAGCCTGTTATCGGAAGCGGAACTTACGGCGATTTCGAATACGATTACGGAGCTACGACGATTATGATTAAACGCTACACCGGAAGCGGGGGCGCAGTATCCATACCGTCAACGATTGACGGAAAACCGGTTGTCGCTATTTTGGATGAGGTGTTTTACGACTACTACAACAATACCGATAAAGGATTGACCAGCGTTACCATACCAAATAGCGTCACCTACATAGGGAGAGAGGCGTTTTCCCTTAACCAACTGACCAGCGTTGTCATACCAAACAGCGTCACCTTCATAGGGAGAGAGGCGTTTTCCCTTAACCAACTGACCAGCGTTACCATACCCGACAGCGTCACCTACATTGGGTTCGCTGCGTTTATCGGCAACCAACTGACCAGCGTTACCATTGGGGCGAATGTGCTGTTTGGTAATGTTTCATCATTTTTTATAGCATTCCCCGGCGACTTTGACACTGTCTACAACAACGGGGGTAAACAGGCAGGGACTTATACATGCCCCACTGCTGGTGGGAACAGCACTTGGAGTAAGGCGAATTAGGAGAGAGTTTTTCCGGCCTCGTAGAGGCCGGGAGATTGGGGATCTGAGGGAGAATTTACGGATGAAGATGAAGAAAAAATATACTATAAAAAACCCGTAATGAACAGTAAGGCGAGTACGCAAAGCCTTAAAGCTAATTAAGCATTCTTTTGGCATACATATTTACGCGCGAAGCTCAAAGTTCTGGCGGACTTTTACAATAATAGCGATCCCGGTAACAGCGCTGATTAGCGGTACTGTCGTGTGGGCAGCTAGTGATTAGGAACACACCCTGCCCTCTGTTAATCGCAGAAACGTATGCCCCAAAAACTCCGTAACAATCACTAAGGCTGGTGCGCACAAGACCCTGACGGGGACATACGGCGTGGATTCAAAAACGGCCACGCCAAAGCGTGCGTAAATAAAGGCCACGACATCGAGTCCCCGGGAAGGGTTTGCACAAGGCCGCCCTAATAGTTATTACAGAATTCTTTAGGCATACATTATTCAATTTTCACATCCCCGCGCGCGACAACCGTTTGGTAACCTGCGAAATTAATCCGCCGTTCAAGGCAGGCGCGGCACTCGGCGGCTTCTTCGCCCATGCAGATTTTGCCCTCGTACAGCGAGTACTGCCTGCGGAACTGCACCGGCGACAGGTTCGGCATGACCACGTTTGCCCCGGCTTTAAGACCGAGCTCGCGGCCGTCCTCCGCGATAGTGCCAAGGGCAGTGGTGGCAGGTATCAGCGCGTAGGGAAACATCAGGCGTAAGATGGCGACAAGCCGCAGTGTCAGTTTCAGGCTTCCGCTTTCAAAACTGCCAAAGGGCGTGTCCTTATGAGTGATGTAAGGCCCAATCCCAATCATCGCCGGTTTCAGCTCCTGCAAGAACCGCAAGTCCTGCACAAGGTTTTCCGTTTTTTGATACGGCGAGCCGACCATAAAACCGGAGCCGACCTGATAGCCGATCTTCTTCAAATTCCAAAGACATTCCTTGCGGTTTTGAAGATCCATGCTTTCGGGGTGAAGCTTGCGGTAGTGCTCGTCGCTTGCTGTTTCGTGCCGTAAAAGATAGCGATCCGCCCCCGCGTCGAAAAGCGCCTTGTAACTGTCGAAAGACCGCTCTCCCAGCGAAAGCGTCACGGCGCTGTCGGGAAATTTCGATTTTATTTCCGAGACGATTGCGCACATTATTTCATCGGTGAACCAAGGGTCTTCTCCGCCCTGAAGTACAAAGGTGCGAAAGCCCAGCTTGTGCCCCTCGTCGCAACAGGCGAGAATTTCCTCGCGGCTGAGCCTGTAACGGGCCAATCCCTGATTATCGCGCCTAATTCCGCAGTAATAGCAGTTATTTTTACAATAATTGGTAAATTCGATTAATCCGCGGATATATACGTCTGTTCCATATATTTGCCTGCGGACATAGTCGGCCGCTTCAAAAAGAAAACTGTCGGAACAATCCGTCTCAAGAAGGGAGGCCATCTCCTCATCATTAAGCGTTTTGTCCATTGTTAATTTTTTAACAATCAAGCTCATTCTAAACCCATATCAGTTTAATAAGTAATTACATTTTCGCATATTTGTCAAGATGTCGAAAAATATCCGAATTGCATCCTTGACTAAATCTTCATTTCTTATCATCTTGAACTTATGAGTCATGGTCATTCATCTGCCAATACCGCTCTTCCCGGCGAGTACCGCAAAGTGGCGGAACGCCTGTTCCCGCGGGACGGTTTTTCCAAGGGGCAGAAACCGGAGCCAAAATCGATAAACGAATTCGCCAAAGCTCTGGGGATAGGCGTCGATTATCAGCGCGTGTTTTCGCACGACAAAAACGGTCCCGAAATGCGGACTTTTTTGGAGCATTTTCAAAATAATCTTGACCTGTTGATTCAAAAAACATGGGTCGATAAATCCGATGAGACCCGTAAGGAAAAGCTTCAGGATGAAATTCCGCATTTTATGGCTTTGATAGGGCAGGGGGATTTTCCGCAGGCCATTGGAGAATTCGCGTCAATTCTGGAAGAGCTGGCGTATCTTTTTTTCGGCACACAAAGCGAGAAGGAAGATTTTACCGAGTACACCTTCCGCATCGACGCGCAAATGGGGCTTTTCTGGTGGTACGGGGGAAAACTGCCGTTAATAAAAGAGATTAAAGACAAAAACGGAGAGAGGGACGATAAAATCCTGTGGGCGGTTTTACTGCTCGGCCTCTGTTATCTGACGAATTTCTAAAGGAGAAAATATGGCCAACGCGGATAACGCCGTAAAATCAGATTCTGCCGAAGCTTCCGCCGGAACGGATTTTATCAGCGAATTTATAAAAGAAGATTTAGCGTCGGGAAAGTTCAGTTATGTGCACACGCGCTTTCCGCCTGAGCCGAACGGCTGGCTGCACATCGGGCACTGCAAGGCGTTTTTCATCGATTTTAGCATGGCGGAGCGTTTCGGCGGAAAATGCAACCTTCGCTTTGACGACACCAATCCTGAAAAAGAAGACATCTCCTACGTTGAGGCGATTAAGCGCGACATCAAATGGATGGGCTACGATTGGGAAGAGCGCGAGTATTACGCTTCCGATTATTACGAGTACTTGTACGACTTGGCGGTGAAAATCATCAAAAAGGGAAAGGCTTATGTTGATGATTTGAGCGATACAGAAATGAGCGAGTACAGAGGGACGGCGGTCGCGGACAAGAACAATATCACCGTAACGCCCCCCGGCAAAAACAGCCCTTGGCGCGAACGTTCTATAGAAGAAAACCTCGATCTCTTTGCGCGAATGAGGGCAGGTGAATTCGCGGACGGGGCTAAAACCCTTCGGGCAAAAATCGACATGGCGCATCCCAATCTGCTTTTGCGCGACCCTGTCATGTACCGCATTAGGCGCGAAATTCATTACCGCACAGGCAACAGTTGGTGCATTTATCCCATGTACGACTTTCAGCATCCGCTTTCCGACGCGAAAGAGGGAATAACGCACTCGCTCTGTTCGCTCGAATACGAAATCCACCGACCGCTTTACGAATGGTTTATCCGCGAGGCGGAAGTTTTCCCGTCGCGCCAGATCGAGTTTGCCCGCCTTAATTTAAGTTACACCGTTATGAGCAAACGCTGGCTTTTAAAACTTGTGACGGACGGGCGCGTCAGCGGATGGGACGATCCGCGAATGCCTACGATTGCGGGCCTTCGACGGCGCGGTTACACTCCGCAGGCAATCCGCTCTTTTGTTTCGCAGATTGGAATCGCGAAAACGGACAGCATGGTAGACATCGCCTTTCTTGAATACTGTCTTCGCGAAGATTTGAACAAACGCGCATTGCGCGTAATGGCAGTTTTGCGTCCGCTCAAACTTATCATCGAAAATTGGGACGAAGGTAAAAATGAAGAATTGGAAGCCGTCAATAATCCCGAAGACGAGTCCGCCGGAAAGCGCCGTGTAACTTTTTCGCGCGAACTGTGGATAGAGCGCGAAGATTTTGAAGAGACGCCTCCGCCTAAATATTTCAGGCTCTTCCCCGGAAACTCAGTGCGCCTGCGTTATGCGTACATTGTTACCTGCACAGGCTTTGACAAAGACGCTGACGGCAACATAACAGCCGTGCGCTGTACCTACGACCCCGAAACAAAAGGCGGAAATGCACCTGACAACAAAAAAGTAAAGGGAACAATTCACTGGGTTTCCGCCGCGCATTCAGTCCCCATAGAAGCGCGTATTTACGATTACCTGTTCAGTGTTGAACGCCCCATGGAAATCGCTCCACGCGCCGACGGCACTCAAGGCGAGTTTACCGACAACCTCAACCCCAATTCGCTGGAGACAATAGCCAACGCATGGGGCGAAAGCGCGCTTGCCAAAACCGCGAGCGGTGAAGTTTTTCAGTTCGAGCGCCTCGGCTACTTTGCCCGTGACCCCGACACAGGCGCGAACGGACGGCCTGTCTTCAACAAGACAATCGGCCTGCGCGACACCTGGGCGAAAATCGCGAAGAAGTAGAGTCCATTCATATTTTTAGACTTGAAATGTATTGAAAAAGTATGTATAATGTATGAAGTGGAGTGTATATGCCGTTATTGCAGGTAAGAGATTTTCCCGCCGACGTCTATGAAGAAATTACTTTTGAAGCGAGGCGGCAAAACAGAACCATTGCCCAACAGACCATCGTCCTGATTAAAAAGGGGCTTGGCGAAGAAATTTCAAATAGAGAGCGCAGACGAATAGCGGTTGAAAGTGCCATAAAACGGGATGTTTCGGCGGACGCGCAATCGGTGGATTATGTAAAACTAGTCCGCGAGGATAGAAATAGATGACCGCCGCCATTGATGTTTGCGGCGCAATGGAAATTTTGTTGCGGAAAGAAAAGGCGCGTAAATTTTCAAAAGTTCTGCAGGATGCGGCACTTGTAACAGCGCCCGATTTATATATTGCAGAATTAACAAATACCCTTTGGAAATATCATGTCGCTAAAAAACTGAGCAAAGACGAATGTTTGCAATATATACAGGACGGCATAAGTTTTGTTGATGAATTTATAGACAGCAGGGAGATATGGCGCGAGGCCTTTTCGGAAGGAATAAACAACTCCCATTCAATTTATGATTTGCTTTATATGGTTACTGCTAGAAGAAACACCGGAGTACTGATAACAAACGACTCAACTCTGGCGTCAATTTGCAAAAAAAATCATGTGCAAGTGTGTTATTAGGTGCAAGAAAAAAACATGAAGAAAGCGATAACAGTTTTTATTTTGGTATTTTTGTGCAAATCAATTAATGCTCAAAATCTTTTGACTGAAATTATTGAGAATGGTAATACTTCACATTTGAATAATTTATTAACATTAGAGCAAATAAATAATTTTTCAAAAGATGAATTGCGTATTTTAAGAAACACCATTTACGCAAAACAGGGATATAAATTTATTTCCAAAGATTTAACAGACCATTTTTCGCAGTTTTCCTGGTATGAAGGCAATGAAAAAAGCGTAGAAAGAAAATTGACGCCAACAGACTGGAAAAATATCCGCTTAATAAAAATATTGGAGGATTATTATTATAGATTTAGCTTTCAAAATAACGGTCAAGAAAATGTATTTAATATTAATGATTTTGTAAAAACAGGAAATCTTTATGAATCATATGATGGGAGTACAAATAAAAAACGTATTATTTTTAATAAAATAGTTAATCGATTATATATAAAAAATTTATCTGAGAATGAATTTTCAGAACATATGGAAAAAATTAATAATTATATGATTTTTATTGGATATAATTGTAAAAATCCATTAATAAATGCTTTTAATGAAAGTGAAAATACTAAATGGCGCAGGATATTTGATGATGAATGGTATGCCAATATTGTGATTATGAATGCTCATATTACAATAACAAATAACGGGCAAATAACTTCCAGATTTTTTATTTATACTTATGAAGATGGAAGATTTGCAGGGCGTTTTTATGTAGACATAGATGAAAATAAAATAATATATCCAGGTTACGAGTATGGGCGTGATTAATTTATAAAATTCAATATTAGTAATAAATTATGGATATTCATATAGGTAACTCCTGCCCAAACACTTCCGTATAAACCAGCACTCCGCCTGAATGTTCGGACTTCATCAAACTTATTCTGTTTACAGGAAAAATTATTTTCTGTTGGGGAATTACAATAGGCGCGTTATGCTTAATTTCGCGTCCCAGAGTGATGTGCGGATTAAAAGGTCTGTCGTCAAAAGCAATGCCGGCCGAGGACAGTCCGCCTGTAATTCTCTGTCTGATGGTTTTCAGAGTGCCAAGAGAAGGATCGGCGCGTTCGGCCCCTATCCACCAGAGTTCTTTTTTACTGTGAGTGAAACATCCTGTTTGCGAAAAGGCAAGCGTGAAGGGAGCGGTAGGCGGACGCAGGGCTTCACTTATTGCCGAACAGATTGCCGAAACCTGCTCTTCGGGAGTTTCACCTAAAAAGACGAGCGTTAGGTGAATATTTTCGGGACGGGAAAAACTCCCCTTTATAGATTGCGATTTGATCTTGTCCTGAACGGAAAGAAGGAGTTCTTTCGTTTCGTCGTTGCAGTTAACCGCTATAAAAAGACGCATCATACGCTTAAATGTTAATCCCTTTCCTTAAACGCAACCCTGAACAATACCCCCACCATACCTGCTCCGCCGACAATATTTCCAAGCGTTACGGGAATTAAATTTTTTACCGCGAAGTTAAACCAGTTAAGAGCGGAAAGCTGTTCTGCGGAAATACCGGACATGCCAGCCCATTGCGGATTTTGTTTGGCGAGAATTCCTGCCGGAATGTAGTACATATTTGCTATCGAATGTTCAAATCCTGATATTACAAAAAGAGAAATTACAAAAAACAGCGTGAGAATTTTACCAGTCGAACCGTGCGAGGCGAAAGATGCCCATATTGCAAGGCAAACAAGCCAGTTGCACATAACGCCGAGAATAAACGCCGTGCAAAATGGCAGATATATTTTGTCCGTGGCAATTTTTATCGTTATACCGCCGAAAAGTCCGTTACTGGCAGAAAAAAGTCCTGAAAGGTTCATCATCCACGCGATAAGCAGGCATCCGATCAAGTTGCCAATGTAAACCAACAGCCAGTTCAAAAGCATTTGCCTAACGGTTACTTTGCGATCAAGCACGGGGATAATGATCAGCGTGTTGCCTGTGAAAAGTTCCCCTCCTGCCATGAGAATCATTATCAGCCCGGTCGCAAAGATTGCGCCCATCAAAGTTCTGGCAGGCCCTATGGTTGTTGGGTTGGCGAGCAGATTGTGCGCCGCCATGGTGGAGCCTTCCGCAGCAAAGGCAATAAATGCTCCTGCGAGGAACGACAAGATTAAAAGGGAAGGCGCTTTCCGCCGCGCTTTTTCGGTTGTTATGTTACTCGCAAGAGTTAACATTTCGACAGGCGATCTTATTTCCATGTTTTCACCTCCATTTCTCAAGAGACTCTTTCATAAAAGCGCGAATATCAATTCCGTAAACGCCGTTTAAGATTTCGCCGTTCAGGACTTCGTCAACTTTTCCGTTGGCGGCGATAGTTCCGTTATGCAAAACTATTGCCGTATCGCTAAAAAGACGCGCAAGGTTAAGATCGTGAAACACGCTGATTAGCGTTTTGTTGCTCTCCTTGACCCACGCTTTTAAGAAATTGAGTAATTCAATTTGATGTTTCAGGTCGAGGTGATTGGCAGGCTCATCAAGCAGAATCAAATCGGGAGTTTGCGCAAGAGTCCGCGCAAGAAAGACGCGCTGTAATGTTCCGCCTGAAAGTTCGTCGATCATGCGCTCACGTATGTCCCAAATGTCCAGTTTTTTCAAAATGTTTTCGATAATTTCCATGTCTGAGGCGGAAAGACTTTTCAAAAAACCCTGCGAATACGCGTAACGCCCCATTGAGACAGTCTCATAAACTGTGTATGGAAAATAAACAGACGCGCTCTGGTTCAGCAGGGCGATTTTTTTCGCGAGTTCCTTGCGCGGCATGGCGGAAATATCTTCGCCGTCCATTAAAACAGCGCCTCGGTAATCAATGACTCGGGCGATTGATTTAAGCAAGGTACTTTTTCCGCAACCGTTAGGTCCAAGTACGCAAAGGCTTTCTCCGCCTTGCGCCGTGAAGTTTATATTGCAGATAACGTCCGCGCCGTTGTATCCGGCGAATAGCTCTTTTACTTCAAGCATGACTGCCTCTGCGTTGCCGTCTGAAATACACCCACGCGAAGAACGGCGCGCCGATCAGCGCGGTAATCGCTCCTACAGGAAGTTCCGAAGGCGAGATGACCGTCCTTGCGACAAGATCGGTCAGTACCATTAACGAACCGCCGAGGATAAACGACATTGGTATTAAATGTCTGTGTCGCGAACCGCAGATTCGGCGCGCCGCGTGAGGTGCAATAAGGTCTACAAAACCGATAACACCGCAGAGCGCGACGGCTGCTCCCGTCAGCACGGCGCAGAGCGCGAGAAGTTTTTTGCGTAACGCGCCTGTCTCCACCCCCGAAGATTTTGCCTGATCGTCGCCAAAGCTTAAAATGTCCATTTCTTTTGTGAAACAGAAAATCCCTGCCGTGCCGATAGCGAAAAACGGCAAAAGCAATCCGATATAAGTCCAGCCGCGCATGGCGAAACTTCCCATCTGCCAGAGCGCGATTCGGCGCAGATCGTCGGAGAAAACCGCACTTAACGTAGTGAGTAATGCACCAAGGAATAGTGAGAAAACCATGCCGCAAAGAATTATTGTGTTATTCGACATTGATCTATCTATTCGCGAGGAAAACGCGGCGACCAAAAAAACCGTCACAAGTCCAAAGGCAAAGCCCGTCAGTGGCAGAGAAAACGCGCTTAAAAAGGGCAGAGTAATTCCGCTGATGATGATTATTCCCGCTCCCAAAGACGCGCCGGATGAAACGCCCAAAATGTAGGGCGAGGCAAGCGGATTGCGCAAAATGGACTGACAAACCGCGCCGCTCATTGCCAAAGACCCGCCGACAAGGAACGCCAGCAGTACGCGCGGCAGGCGCAAAAGCCACACTATCGAAACATTTTTCGGGTCAATGTCCGGCGCAAGCGGAATGTGAAAAACTTTGTGCGCGATGATCAATACGGTGTCACCTAACGAAATGCCGGAACTTCCCAAAGAGGAGCCCGCGATGATTATCAGAAGTGAAATAATCACGCCAATGACAATGCGCTTTTTGTTATTCACCTGACCACTCCAGACCCGGAGTGGTCAGGCGAATACAACTCGGGATAAACAGCTTCCGACATCTGCCGCAAAGCAAAAACAATGCGCGAGGAAGGCCGCACAGAGGAATCGTTGTCTATCTGATAAATACGGTCATTGATAATCGCGTTAATGTGGTTAAAACCGGGACGGCTCTTTATCTCCCCAATCGGATCGTCAATGTAATTTACATTAGTCAAAATTACATCTGGGTTTCTGTTGATAACCGCTTCCGCGCTCAACATTACAAGCCAGTCTTCGTCTCCAAAAATGTTACGCGCTCCAATAACTGAAATCATATCATCAATAAAACTGTCCTTCCCAAAACTCATCATATCAGGCGCGGCGGAAATCTCAAAGTAGACAGTTTTCCTGCTTTCAATCTGCGACGTTCTTAGCGAAATTTCGCTAACTTGCGCTTTCATCAAATTAATAAGATTTTCCCCCTCTTTCCCCGCCTGCAAAATCTCCGCTATAAACGCGATGTCTTTGTAAATTTCGTCAATACTTTTGCTCATGGAAATATAAACCACGGGGATTCCCATTTCACGCAGGAGACGGAACGGGTCTTCGCCGGTTCCGGTTGGATTATGCCCGCTTGCGATAATTATATCAGGTTCAAGATTTATAATCACCTCCGCGTCAGGGTAGAAAAAATCCAGCAGAGGCAGATTGGCGGGAAGTCCTGCGATATTCGCCGAATGTTTGTCAATAGCGACAAGTTTTCGCGCCTGCCCAAGATCGGCGATTATCTCGGTATTTGACGGCGCGGTTGAAACAATGCGGTTAATTTCGCCCTTAATTACAACCGTTCTTCCCGAACGGTCGATTATTTTTCTGCCCTCAGCCTTGCACCCAAAAATTGACAGCGCGAGCGTTAAAACAATTATAACTAATTTAACATTTTTCATTTTAACTCCTCATCAGCGGTAAATTTATTTTTTTCGCTGAAATCGAATTTGGTACGAGCGCCGATAACCAAAGAAATGCCGGGCATGTAGTATCCGGCAAAAGATTCGTATTGTGCGTTGAGGATATTCCGAAGCGAACCAAATAATGTTAAATACTTTCCCGCCTTTTGGTTGACTGTAGCATGTAATACGCAGTACGGGTCAAGGGGTATTTGATTCATCGTGTCCGCATAGCGCGTGGTTTCATAGTGCGCCGAAACAAAAAAAGAACCTGTTTTCCACGCAAGGTCAACTGAACCTCCGATGATGTGCGTAGGCATATAGGGAATTCGGAAACTGTCTGCAAAATCGAGATCGTCATTCAAAAGCCAACTGAATTGAAACTGATAATTCGCCACAATTTTGAGTGAGGTGAAACTTCCTTTTTTAATCGGCAAAGTAAAAACAGGGCGGAAATCCGCGCCGGTAAAACAAGCGGTAGCGATATTTTCGGGACTCCAGCGTCCGCCCTGCTTTACCCAATGAATCGAATCGGTCGTCCACTGCCAGAACGCCGTGGAAATAAACGAAAAATATTTTTCAAGCTTAAGCTCTCCGATAATATCCGCGCCCCATCCGTCTTCGGGCTTGAGATTCGGATTGCCCGCAAACATATTGTCCATGCTTCGATAGTAAAGATCGTCAAAATCGGGAAATTTAAAACTGCGGAAGTAGTTGTTTTTTAGCGTAAACTGCGGATGAACTTTCCAGCTTAAACCAATTTTTGGAACAGCCGCCGCTTGTTTTGTATCGGTTACACCCTTGACCGAAGCAACCAACAGCAGGTTCTTATGAATTTTATATTCGCCTGTAACATAAAGCCCGCCTTGATTGCCTGTTTTAACAGGATTCGTTTCGGTAGGACTGTCCGAATTGATGTACAAAAATCGCCAGTCGATCCCGGAACGTAAGGTGAAATTTTCCGCCGGAAACCAGCTCCACCGATTTATACCTGTAAGATAGTGATCATTACCTGAAGAATAATCGCTGCCGAATGTGGTAATCGAAGTTTGATAAGTGAGAGAGGCTTCTGTCGCGATGTCGTCGTGAAAAATGACGGGCGCGGCGAACATGACATTTTCCGTTATGAGCAAATCGGTGGCAAGGGCGGAGCCAACGGAATCCGGCGTTATGGGAAAATTACGGTGCGCGTAATACATTTTCGTATCAGAAAGTATTGATGCGTCTTTCGGCAGGACAAACATAAACTGCGCGTTCCCGCCGCCGTCCAGCACTTCGTTGCTGATCTTGCGCCGGGCAAAACCGTAATTGTCTTTGTAAAGATAGTGATTCCCGGCGCTGTTGCCAAAAAGAGACGCTTTCCACGAAAATTTTTCCGCTCCGTATCCCGCGAAAAAGTTGAGGCTCTGCATATCAAGAAGATCGATGTATTCAGGCTCACCGATTGCTCCCCCCGCATGACGTTTGTTGTATCTTCCCGGCATATAACCGGTGTTGGAAAGCGTAAAACCAAGATTCAATCCGGTTTTTTGTTTCTTAATCGTAATAATATTGATAACGCCGCCCATCGCTCCCGATACATTGTACTTGGTGTCAGAGCCGCCGTAGATCACTTCGATCCGTTCTACATTGTCAAGATCGATCTGGCTGATGTCAAATTGCCCCGAACGCGGAGAGTTCGCCGGAACGCCGTCAATCAGAATCGCTATGCGCTCGGTGTCGAAGCCGCGCAGATTCATCGAAGTTTGATTGCCATAACCGCCGTAGCGCGTAACGCTCATATCAATTTCTTCTTCAAGAAGCGCGGCTAAATCCCGCGCGCCGCTTTTTTCAATCGTTTCTTTGTCGATAACCGTTATCTGCTGAGTCGTTTCGGCAGTTCCGGTAATTGAAACATCTCTGGGCGATTCGCCGAAATCAGAAAAATCACCATCGTGGTAATCGTTGTTTTCCTGAGAGTAAAGCGAAACAAGAGAGAACAAAACAGCTATTGCGATTCCGGCGGTTTTCTTCATTTCGCCCTATTGTAAGGGGTAACTACGCCCCAACTGATAAACTCGGCTTCATTTTCTACGTTAAATGTTTTGATGGCTTCATTAAGGGTTTTTTTCTCGGTGTAATAGGGATTTCCCGCGTACATCGCGGCGAGGTTTACGGCGTTTGCCATTTGAACGGTATCAGAATCAAGTACCTTGTAGTAAATACCGAAGAACGGTTTTTCGCCGCGCGTTAATCCCTGATCTGAAAGCCACAGCGGATCGGCTCCTTCAAAATATTCGATAACAAGCGCACCGCGGTTTTTATCGCCGTTAAAAATATTTATTGCGCGTAACAGTCCCATAAAGCCAAAACCCAAACCTGTGTCATCGTACAGAACGACATAGTAACTGTTTGGCAGAGGCTCTTGAGTGGAATAAGTTTTAGGATTGTCAACATCAAGAGATGGGAAAAGAATCTGTGCTCTCTCCTTGTCCTCGGCGGCAAAATCGCTCCACTTGCGGATACGGTAGTCGTCATAGGAGGAAGACCATGTTCCGCAAAAAAAATCCAGTCGTTCTTTAAACTGCGCGTCTGTGGGATAATATGTGTCTGTTATATCCGCGCCGCCAAGTTTTCCGTGATCAGTAGAATCGCATGACCAGAACAGAAAACACGCGACTAAAAAAATCAGAATAACATTTTTCATACGCTTCATATTTACTCCTTTACTGCCACTTTAATTTGGGATAACCGTCGTCTCCCATTTTCCAAACATTGACGAAATCCCAGCCTTCATAGAAAGTTTGAGGCTGGGGACTGGTAACTGTATAACAGCGCACTGGAGACAAAGCGCTCCCCGCAGTCGTGCCGACAACGTTTGCGCCGTTATTAATATTCGCCGTGCCGCTGGAATAGCACTCTTCAACACGGGAATTATTGGGAGCTGAAGTTTGCGAATGATAGCCGACTACACTGCCGCAGGCGAAGGGGTTGTTGTCTCCACCGCTGATGATTGTCCCGTTAAAGTAAGACTGAGATACCAACGCGCCGTAGTAGTTATACGCGACAACGCCGCCGATGTAAGGATAGCCGGATTGATCTCCCTCGTTAGAGACAGTTCCGTTTACGAAACAGCGTTCGATCCGCGTTGTCGTCGCCAAATTATTGACATTGCCGCCGCAAATTGTTCCTGCGATGCCGCCGACAAAAGTCCAATCACCAGCCGACCTGCCTGTTACAGTTCCCGTGAAAGAAGAATCTTTAATATAGCCTTGATACGCTGTGATGAACCCATAAGAACTGCCGCCCGCAATGCCGCCGACAAAAACCTGCCCGCTGACGGCGTTTGCTGCGTTATCTGCAATAAGGTCTCCTGAGTTATGGCAGTTTTCGATACCCGCGCCGTTCCTGAACAACCCGACAAAACCGCCGACATAGTTGTACGCGCCCGACAAGCCGGAGCCGCTTCCCGGCACAATGTTCATCGTCAGAGAACTTTTGCTGTCCTTAACGAGCGTATCACCGCTGATGAATCCGGTAACGCCGCCCGCAAAAATCGTTTTTTCAGACTTGAAAGCGAAAGTTCCCGTTAGGGTGATATTTTCTATCACAGCCAATTCCGCGTATCCGGTTATCAGTCCAACGGCTTGTCCGCCCGCCATAGTTGACGCGGCGTTCACCGTCGAATCTATCGTCAGGTTTTTGATTACCGCCTTTGCCGAAGCGGACGCGCCCTTAACATAGCCAAAAATGCCGAGATAGGTTTTACCGGAAACAGCCGCCCCGTCGAAACCGGTCAGCGTAATTTTTTTTACATCTCCGTCAAATACGCCGGTAAAGGGGCTTTCTTGATCGCCGATGGGCGGCCAGTTTTCAAGGACGATGTCATTCGCAAGCAGATAGTTTCCCGAAAGCGGGTGAGTTTGTTCAACGCCGATTTTTGCAATATCCGCCTGTGAATAAATGGTTATGATCTCGTCAACAGGGGGAGTTGTGTCGTCAGGCTGAGAACATGAAACGACCAGCAAGCAGGTTAGTAAAATGAGACAAACTTTTTTTTGAAAAAACGAAAACACGGAACCCCCTTTACAAAGGCGCAGAGGGACAATCGCCGTCCTCTGCGCCCGAGATGACAGTCACCTCTTTATTTTGCGAATTCCCAAAAATCCGGGAATTGGTCATCATCCTCTACGTCATTGTAGGCGGACTGTAAATCCTCCAGACTTTCTTCCACATCGGCGCTGTAAGCAAACTCAATACTGCCATTGTTTTTGTTCTTCCACGCAACTGCAATATAATCCCCAACGTCGTAAACTTCCGACATAACTACCTTTATGTACAAAATACCGGAAGTACCATTACCGGTATAGCCGACAATATCTCCTAACACAGTAAGTTCATCGTCAGAGTACCAATCCCAGGGATCATAACTGCCGTCCTCATCATCATACCAATCGGTATAGGTTGTACCCATGATATTGATGATGTAATTTTCATCCTCATCCATCGCCCATTTTCCCTGTACAGCCGCAAGGTCTGCAACGGTAATGGGATGGAGACGATATAATGGCGTGGGAGAATAATAATACCCATTCGCGTCGGTATACTCGCTGATTGCCTCCTCAATGGTATCAACGCCGGCGTTCTTTTCGGAACCAGTTTTATACGCGGTAGAAGAATTGACCACGGTGAACCCCCCGGAGGACGCGAAATTTTTGTACGCCGCTGCGGTATATTTTCCTACAGCCGGGACAGAAGTAGAATCATACCATTCCCCCTCGGACGCTTCTACAAGGACGATCAATATCGCGGGCTCTCCCGTCTCATCGTCTTCCAATAAATGCCTGACAATGGTTCCGCCCCAATAGGTTTCCATTGCGGAGTCCGCATAGTAGTAGAATGTTTTCTCCGTAGGGTCTATGACAAACCCATCGTGGGCAAAATATTGTTCAAACGGCGATTGGAAATACCCCGAAAACCCTGCGGGCAGATTCAATCCCACTTGGTAGGTGTCATTACCATCGTCAACAGGGTCGGTGTTACCAGCATCGGTACACGAAATAAACAATGATCCCGCCATAACAAGCAGAACCAAACCCGCGAAAAGCGCTTTAAAGCGCATCTTCTTTAAAAAGAACACAAACATAGAAACTCCTTTCCAAAGAAAGGAAGCCGGAACGAAGGGTTACAGAAACCCCTGTCGTTCGTAAAGAGAAAATAGATCTGATCGATTATCAGAGGGCATTTTTCTCAAGGCTCTATCCTCGGAGCTTGAAAAGATTGCGGTTTCATACGAAATCGCCGCCTCTAAAGAGGCGAGTATACCAAAGTTTCCTGACTTATGGGGGCTGTTGTACACAGCAATTTCCGTCAGCCTTCCCAGTTGCCCAGTGGCTGTTTATGACGGATTTCCCCAATCACAGTTACGGGATAGCGGAGGATTCGGAACTACGGTTCCCCACCTCGCTTCCTTTGAAATATACTCATTCCTTTTTACACCATTGCCGGAGTTTTGTCAAGGGTATTTATTTTATATTGTTCACAAAAGAGGCAAAGATTTTCTTTGAAAATTCGTCTTTTAGCCAAAACTCAGGATGCCATTGCACAGCCCAGACATAACGATGATCCGGCATATACACGGCTTCTGCAAGACCATCGTCCGCTAACGCCATGATTTCAAGACCTTCCGCGATTCTGTTAATTCCCTGATGATGATAACTGTTCACTTCAACGCGCTCTTTCCCAAAAAGTTCGTACAGGGGACTCTTCGGGAGAATGCGGACAGCGTGGGCGGGAACATCATAGGGCGGTCCTTTGACGTGGGTTATCGCGCCGGGGAGTTCCGCAGGAATGTCCTGATACAGACTGCCGCCCAGCATGACGTTAAAGAACTGTATGCCTCGGCAAATTCCAAGCGCAGGTTTATTCTGTTTCAAAACGGCTTCGCGGAAAATGTACGCTTCCATTCTATCACGCTCCTCGCAAATTTCCTGGCAGTGAATAGTTTTTTCCTGACCGTACAGTTTTGGATTCACGTCATGCCCGCCTGTAAAGAGAAAACCACCGCATACGTCCGCAGTTTGTTTAAGTACGGTTTCCGATACCGTTAGGGGCAAAATTACAGGCGCAGCACCCGCTTCTTCCAGACCCTGCATATAGCCGGGCAGCATCCAGATACTGTCTTTCTTTTCGTCCCAAAGTGGAATAACTCCGATTACAGGTTTTTTCATTTTTTATTTTCCTTCCACAGTACAATTTTCCCGCTCTTCTGCGTCTTTGCTACATCTATCATCCGCTGGTTTGACGAACCGCGAAACTGCAATTTCGCGTCACGAAGTTTATGAATATATTTTCCGTCGATCAATATGTCGCTTGCGGATAACAACGCCTTTACACCGTCGTTGTTATCTGCAATCAATTCTTCATAAGTAAAGCCGGTATATGTGACAACATCCCAACCCTTTTCATGAGCCGCCTTCGCCACTTCAGCAAGTTCTCCGGCTTGCAAGAACGGTTCACCGCCTGAGAAAGTAACGCCCCGTTTTTTTTTCTTATGCTGTTTCAACAGGCGGATAACCTGCTTAACGGTAAATTCTTTTCCGGCGCTCGCGTCCCATGTTTCAGGGTTTTGACAATGCGGACACTGGTGATGACAGCCCTGAGCGAAAATTACATATCGCAGTCCGGGACCGTCAACAAGGCTCTCCTGAGTAATGCCGGATAAACGCATAAATCCATTTTACGCGAATTAAAACTTTTGGTGAACCTGCCGGTGCTGGACTTCCGCCAGTTTGCTGTCGCCGAAACGGTCAAGCGTTGATAAATATCCGGTTATTCTGCGCACGCGCGTTATGTTTTCTCCGCCGCACTTTGGGCAGACGTCTTCCTGAATTACGCCGTTAAGTCCGCAGTCACAGCAGATGTCAACCGGGAAATTTACCGCGGCGTAACCCATGTCCGCTTCAGCCATTGCCCGCACCAGAGATTCAAAAGCTTCAAGATTATTTTCCGGCGCGGACTGCAATTCAACATAGGAAATATGTCCGGCGTTGCAGTATTTGTGATAAACGCCTTCAAGCTCTATTTTTTTAAGCGCACTGATTTTATACTCAACTGGCACATGAAATGAATTTGTATACCATTTTTTGTCCGTTACGCCGGGAATTACGCCGTAGTTTTCAACGTCAAGGGCGGTGAATTTTCCGCTTAACTGCTCGGCGGGAGTTGCGAGTAACGAAAAGTTCAAACTGTGCTTTTTTGTCGCCTCGTCGCACCTGCGTCGCATATGGCTGACAATAGCGACGCCGAGCGCCTGAGCTTCGGGGCTTTCGCCGTGATGTTTTCCAGTCAGCGCGAAAAGACATTCCGCAAGCCCGATAAACCCAACGCTCAGAGTTCCGTGACGGATCGCCTTTTCAATCGTATCGTTAGCTGATAAATCTTCGCTGTCAAGGTACAGTTTCTGTCCCATTAAAAACGGAAAATCTTTTACTTTCAAATTCTTTTGTACATTGTACCTTGTCAGCAGTTGTTCAATGCAAAGATCGATGGCTTTATCAAGGAAATTCCAAAACTGGGATAAATCTTTTTTTGCGTTTATTCCGAGGCGCGGCAGATTAATCGTTGAAAAAGACAGATTGCCCCGGCTGTCCGTTACTTCCTTACCGTTGCAGTTTTGAATAACGCGCGTCCGGCAGCCCATGTAGGCTACTTCTTCATCGCGGAACTGCGCGTTGAAACTTGAGTCCTGAAAAGAAAAAGTGGGAAACAGACGCTTGCAGGCGACTCTCATACTCAGTTGAAAAAGATCGTAGTTAGGATCACCCTCTTCAAAGTTTACGTCATTCTTGATCTTAAAACAAACGTTTGGGAATAACGGCGACTCGCCCTTTCCCAAACCTTTTTCATAAGCAAGCAAGAAACACTCTGTAACCATTCTTCCCGCTTCGCTTGTATCAGTTCCAAAGTTTATGCTGGAAAAAGGAACCTGCGCCCCCGCTCTTGAATGCATTGTATTTAGATTGTAGATAAAACCTTCCATTGCCTGAAAAGTTTCCTCTTTTGCGCGCATGTGCGCCAGCTCTTTGATTTTTCCGTCATCGGCGGACAATCCCAATTCATTCAAATTGTCGCGCAAAAGTTTTTCCTGCTTTTCCTTTTCCAATTCGACATATACCGCCATGTCCCTGTCGAAATAGGCGAAGGACTGCCCGCCGTGCATATCATTCTGGTTGCTCTGTAAAATTATCGCCGCAAGAGAGGCCGCAGTTTTTATCCCCTTCGGCGGGCGTATGTAGCCGTGCCCGTTATTAAACCCTTCGCGCAAAAGCCGCGCCAGAGGGATCTGCAGACAGGTCAGCGTCTTGCCGTACCATGACAAATCGTGGATGTAAATATCGCCCGAAATATGCGCGGCGGCTTCTCTTTCGGGGAGTACGCGTTTCAGGTAGTAATTTTTAGAGGCAATCTCCGATATTTGCAGAACCTT
>JAISSH010000119.1 GCA_031273265.1 Treponema sp. | reverse complement strand
CATTACCGAAATTGCAATCAATTTTTTCATACAATCTCCTCCTAGATTGATTCAAGATTTGACGGCTCCCGCCGCCTCTTCCCTCTCCATTTGCCTGCCCCCTTAAAACGAACGTTTTTTTTAAGCAAGCATTCACTAGATGAAAGCGGCAATCAACGATCGCCATAAACCTTTCATATTTGATTCATTTATAGCATAAAAAAAAAATCGAGTCAAGCATTTCTAAATTTTTTTTCAAAATTCCATGACAAAAAATTTTTTTTTGTAACCCCAAAAATCCCCCAATTTCCCATAAAAAACTCCAAAACGGTGTCAGACACCATTTTGTGCGAAATTTCGGGGGGTGTCATAAATTTATTCAAAACTTGTTCAAATCAACTGCTTGTGTTATAGTTACATTATATGGGAAGCAAAAACTGGGGTTATCTCTATACAACCATTGGCACAATATCGGTCGATTTGGGGAAGTTAGCATTCGGAAGTTTGATATTAGGGTCTATCCTGCGCGGAGGCTTTGACCCTTTTCAGACTTTTATTGTTGGAACGGCAAGCGCTATAATATTATTTGTGCTTGGCGTAGTGTTAATTCTTAGAGGCAAGAACAAGGAGTAAGTTATGGCTGAAATGCTTATCGTTTTTGGAGGGGTAGGTATACCTCTTATATTAGTCGGATTATACGCCATTTACCGGGAAGAGAAAGAAAAACGCAAAGAACAAATGGAAGCCAAGAATTCTTGATTACCGGAAAGTTGCGAAAAGCCGCTGTTACTCTTTATTCAAATTATTTGTCTCAACCTTGACTTTCCCCTCAAAAAAGCCCATACTGGACTAATGAAAATGAAATTTATCCATAAATTGTTGATTGTTTTGGCGTTCTGTTCGGTGTTCAGCGCCTGCGCCACCCAAAGGGTTCCGAAAAAAGAATTTATCGTGGATTTGGACGCGCCCAGGGTCGCTATCGCCGAAATTGAAGTGCAGTTCGAAAAACTGCTGGCGGTTGCCGGACTTAATAAATCCAAAGTTGCGGTTTTTTATTATCCGACGGAAGATGCCGTTTGTCTTCAATATAAGTACGAATTGTTCACTTATTACCAGTTCTGGAGCAGTGAAGGGCGGGATGCTTTTGTCAATGCGCTTTCACAATATATAGAAGATTATAATGAACGCATCCTTGCCAGAAACGGCAGGAAAACTTTGAAAAATTACGGCATCGAGCAGGGTTATATAATCTGGCAGTTGCACAGGTTTGCGATAAAGGCAAAGGCAAATACAAATTATGAATTGGGTTACTTCTTTAAGGAAAGATTCCCGTACTTTACCGTAAACCAGCGTGAAACCTTGTATATCGATCCTATCGGCAGCGACAACAACAGAGACACCCAGGCTGTCACTATGTATTTTACAAGAGCGCAGGCGATAGAATTAGCGACGTATTTTGATCAAGATTATCTTAGCGAGCATACCTCGCCGGATGCAGTATTTGAAAGCGACAATATAGATATAGATAATTATAGCGAACCCGGCAATGAACCCATCAATGAACCCGTCAAAGAATCTTACAATCGTTAATTTTGTATGATAAAAAAAGACGATCTTGACAGATGCGCCTCTCTGCTTTCCGATTGCAGAAAAGAAATGTCATTCCGCGTTACGGGTCAAAAGGAAATGATCGACGGGCTTCTTTCCGCGATGGTCGCCGGCGGTCATATTCTTCTGGAAGGCGTGCCGGGTCTTGCGAAAACGTTAGCTGTAAAGAGTCTTGCGGAAATTACCGGGCTTGATTTTAAAAGAATTCAGTTTACCCCCGATCTTCTTCCGGCGGATTTAACAGGAACTCTCATCTGGGAACAGTCGAGCGGGAAATTTTCTGTGCGCAAAGGCCCGCTGTTCGCCAATGTGATTCTCGCGGACGAAATTAACCGCGCTCCGGCGAAAGTGCAATCCGCTCTTCTTGAAGCAATGGAAGAAAAACAGGTAACGATAGGCGAAACCAGCTATCCCCTGCCCGACCCTTTCTTTGTCCTTGCCACGGAAAATCCCATTGAACATGAGGGAACTTATTCCCTGCCGGAAGCGGAACTCGACCGCTTTCTCATGAAACTTTTGATCACATACCCCCAGCCCGAAGAAGAACTGGATATTATTAAAAACGCCGCGCCGTTTTCAGCTAACGGCGGAAATACGGCAAAACCGCTCCGCGCCGTTTTGAAAACGGAAGAACTCGCGTTTTTAAGGAGCGCCGCCGACTCGATTCATATTGACGAGGGAATCCGCGAATACATAGTTTCAGTCGTAACGGCGACAAGACCGGCTTCCACCAGGCAGATAAAGGGCGCGGAAATTTCCAAATCTGCGGACGGCGTGTACCGTTATGTGACATTCGGCGCGTCGCCAAGGGCGTCAATCGCGCTCTACCGCTGCTGCCGGATTCTGGCAATGTTCGAGGGACGCGCCTTTGTCAGTCCCGAAGACGTAAAACTGGCGGCTTACCCTGTTCTGCGCCACCGCATTGTTCTCTCTTACGAAGCCGAAGCCGAGGATATGAACGCGGACGCCGTCATCTCCAGAATCCTGAGCCACGTTCCCGTCCCGTAAACATTATGGAAACAAGCGAACTTCTGCGAAAGATCATCACTCTGCCGGTAATTTCCGGCGGGCTTGCGGAAGAGATGCTTTCCGGCAATTTCCGTTCGGTTTTCAAAGGACAGGGCATGGAGTTTGACGAAGCCCGCCATTATGAGCCGGGCGACGACATTCGTTCCATAGACTGGAACGCAAGCGCGCGTTTTGGCACTCCCTTTGTAAAAATGTACCGCGAAGAGCGCGAATTAACAATTTTACTTTTAATTGATATTTCCGCGTCCATGCACCGTTCGGGATTTTCTCATCGCGGAATCAGTCCGTACGAGCAGTCGCTTCTTTCCGCCGCCTTGATCGCTTTTTCAGCGGAGCATACAGGTCAGCAGGTGGGGGCTTTTTTCTTTGACAAGGATATTGAGACGGTCTTTCCGCCGCGCAGGGGAAGACGTTTTATTATGTCGCTTGTAATGACCGCGCTTCGGTATCAAAAAGAGGAAGCGGAACGCGGAAACAGGCGCGGCAGTAATATCGCGACCGCGCTTGCCGGCGCTCAAAAACTCCTGAAAAAACGCTCGCTTGTGGTAGTTATCTCCGATTTTTTCAGCATAAACTGGGAACACGAAATGGGAAACCTGTGCCGTAAACACGACTGTATCGCCCTGAGAATAAGCGATCCGCAGGAGTTTCTCTATCCGGGACTAATGACGCTGGAAGACCCCGAAACAGGGGTAAAAATTGAAGCGCCGGCGGGACTGGAATCCTTCCGTTCAAACTGGGAGTTCTGGCAAAAGGAACGCGCCGCGCTTTGGTCGTCTCTCTGCCGCCGCTGCGGCGCGTCTTTTCTTGAGTTATCCACAACGGACGACGCTCCCGCCTCCCTTTTAAAATTTTTCGGCAGTCGGGGAAGCAGCGGCGGCGGAAGGCGCAAAGGGAAACATTTATGAAAAAATGTTTTACATTAGTATATTTCCTTTTAACCGCCGGCGCTTCTTTCGCTCAAAACAACGGAGCCGTTCTAATTCCGCGCGCCGTTTACGTGGGAGACCCCGCCGCGTTGATTTTGTCTCTGCCGGGAACTCCAGTTGACATGGGGGACATTATCATCACTCCGCCCCGGCGCGCGGAAGCCGACATCGACATTCACAGAATTGCGCTTGAACGTCGCATAACAGGCAGTCGCCTTGTGATTGAATTCACCGCTTTCAAGCCCGGTATTATAGAACTGCCCGATCTTGAAATTAACGGCGAAATATTTTCCGGCATTTCTGTTACTGTCAACTCAATTATACAAACAGGCGCGTCCGCTCCCGAACTTTCAAGACCGGCTTCTTCGCTGGCAATGCCGGGAACAGCCCTTCTTCTCTACTCTTCCATGATAATTATTATTTTACTGCTTCTGCTTTCAATCTGGTTCGTTCTGAAAGGACGCGCTTTTATGCGGAAATTTATCGCAAGGTGGAAACTCTGGCGGCTTTTTGTCTCAATTAAAAACACGGAAAAACATCTATACAGGTCGCTGTTAAGAGGAGAAAACAAACGCGACATTCTTGATGTTCTTTCCGAAGAGTTCAGAACTTTCCTTTCATTTTTTACAGGTTTCAACTGCCGCGCGATGACCGCGCGTGAATTTGAAAAATTGCCGGACATGGACTCAGACTTTTTGGGAAATTTTTTCCAACACTGCGACCGGCTTCGTTTTTCCGGCGAAGAAATCAACTCCGATGAAATTATGCGCCTGTTAGACAACCTGCGTTTTTTCCTCGGACAAATTGAAAAAACAAAAAATGAAAAAGAAATTCCTAATACGGAGATGGCGGCATGAATCTTGGTTTTGACCGTCCGCTTCTCGCGGTCGCGGCTTTCATTTTAATTCCGCTCGCGTCGTTTGCCGTTTCCCGTTTAAAAAATCCATTCGTCGCGTTGATTCCGCTGGGAGCGCCCGGCGGTGTTCCGTTCAAAGCGTCGCAGTTGGACTGGTTTGTCAAATTTTTAAAAGCCGTTGAATATGCCGGCTTGTTTCTTCTTTTTTTCAGCGCCGCCGGTCCCGTCGTTAAAACTTCCGAAACTGTCTGGCTGAATCGCGGGGCGGATATTGTTTTTATTTTAGATATAAGCCCAAGCATGGCGGCTCTGGATATGGACGGCAAAAGCCGCTTCTCCGCCGCGAGAACTTTGCTTTCAAACTTCGCGAACCGGCGGCTTTCCGATAATATCGGACTTGTCGCCGTAGGAGAGGACGCGCTTCTTCTTATTCCGCCGACAGTTGATCGCGAAGCGTTCAACCAAAGGCTTGAGCAGTTACGCATCGGCGAAATGGGAGACGGCACGGCTCTTGGCATGGGGCTTGCCGTCGCCGCGTATCATTTAAATAAATCGAACGCGAAACAAAAAGCCGCTGTGCTTATCACGGACGGAGAAAACAACGCCGGCGCAATTCATCCCGAAACGGCGGCTTCGATGTTACACGACATTGGCGCTTCCCTTTGGGTTATCGGGCTTGGCTCCGCGGGAGAAGTGCCGATTGATTACACAGACCCGCACACAAAGGCTCGCAGTACCGGCATATTCGACTCGCGTTTCGACGCGGAAAGCCTGCGCCGTTTGAGTCTTTCCGGCGCGGGAACATACATTTCCGCTCCTTCCGCAGACAGCTTTGCCGCCGCTTTTTCAAAATTGGACGAAAGTGAAATGACGGTGCAAAGATCGCGCATAATAAACAGAAGGCGCTCCTGCGTCATGAATTTTCTGATACCGGGAATTGGCTTGCTTGCCGGAGTCGTGTTTATCCGGCGCGTTTTGCTGGGGGCTATGGTATGACGCCTAACTCGTTTCAATTCGACACCCCCGCCGCGCTGTTCGCGTTCGCGGTTTTCATCTTTCTGGTGTTATTCGACATTTTAGGCAGACAGCGGAAATTCGCCCGCGAACTTCCCGAAGAATTAAATAAAAAAATGCGCCTTTCCATTTTATTTTTCCGCCTTTTCATCGCGTTCGCGATCATCGCGCTTGCCGGACCGCGCTGGGGAACAGGATATTCCTCTTCGGGATACCGCCGCGGTCTGGACGTGGTTTTCGCGATTGACGTGTCGCGCAGTATGGACATACGCGATGCGCTATCCGGCGGCGAAACGCAGTCGCGTCTTGAACGCGGACTTTCAATTTCCAGAGAAAGCGCGCTGTATGTTTCCGGGGCGCGTTTCGCCGCCGCAATAGGCAGGGGCAGAGGGTATCTGGCAATCCCCCTTACATGGGACAACGAAGCCGCATTGAGTTTCCTTGAATCGCTGGACGGCTCGTCCATTACAGGCAGAAGCACAAATCTGGAATCACTCGTAGATGCCGCGGCGGACGCTTTTCAAAGCTCGTCTGTAGCGCAGAAAGCAATCGTTCTTGTTTCGGACGGGGAATCGCTCGGCGGCGTTTTAAGAAACGCGGTTAACAGGTGCGTAAGGGAAGGCGTTATGATAAACGCGGTCGCGGTCGGCAGTGACACCGGGCGTCTTGTGCCTTTCGGCGCGGATGATCCGCAGGCTCCGCCAGTCGTCAGCAGAAGGGAAGCCGCCGTTATGCGAACAGCCGCCGAAAGAACGGGCGGCATCTACATTGACGGCAGCCGTGAGGACGCGGCTTCGGTTCTTGCCGCTCATCTTCATTCGCTCGCGCAGGAAACCGGAACTCCCGACAGCCGCAAAGAGCCGAAAGAACGGCGGACATTGTTCATCATTTTGGCGCTCATCGCTTACGGCGCGTCAAAGTTCGCGCATTTCAACTGGCATTTGCCGCGCCGCCTTCCGCTTGTTTCAATAATTGTTATTCTATTATCTTTTAACATTTTTACTTCATGTTCAAAAGGAAAAATTCTACTTTTAGAAGCAAATTATTTACATTCGCACGGCAGATACGATGAAGCCCTCATTCCCTATCAAAAAGCTCTTGAATACGCGGATTCTGCTCCTTACGCCGAATACGGTCTTGGAGTAACGTTCCATTCTCTTGAAAACGGATTAAGCGCATTGAAGGGTTATGAAAATTCCAAAAAAAAATTGGAAGGGTTTCCATCCGGCGAACATCTGGAACTTCGATTCAGAAACCATTACAATTCGGGGATAGTTTTTTTTGAAGAAGGCGATTTTCACGCCGCGGCGGAGGCGTTCAAGGACGCTCTGAGAACCGACCCGAAAAGAATAGAGGCAAAACGCAATCTGGAACTGAGCCTCATGTCGATTAACAAAAAAGCCGATGATAACAGCGGCGAGAAAAATCATGAAAACGAAACAAGGGAAATTCTTTTTGATTTTTTGAAAGAGAAGGAACAACAAATTTGGAAAAGCAGGGAATGGGCGCCGGAAGAAAAACCGACAGGACCGGATTATTAATTCGCATAACGTTGGCGGTTTTATTTTTATTTTCCTCTCCTTTGGTATTTTCTCAGGATACGGCAAAGGTTTTTATTGAAATAAACTCCCAAACCGCCGCTGTCGGCATACCGTGGATTCTTACGCTCATCGTCAACCACGGCGACCCCGACGAAGTTTCTGTCATTTCGCCGCCATTTGCGCCCTTCCTCTCCGTAGACCGTATTTTCAAAAGTCCCGGACATACCGGCGCGAGGGCTCAGACGGCTGTTGAATACAGTTTTACACCTAACGCCGCCGGAAGCTTTTCGTTTGGATCATTCACGGTAATTACCCCCGCCGGCTCCGCAAAAACAGAGCCGTTTGTTTTGGAAATTCGCCCGGTCGCCGGGGAAACAAAACCGTTCACTCCGCGCGTTGTCTGGGAAGGCGCTCCGGCGCAAATGGCGGCGGGAGAGCGGGCAACCCTAACGCTTCGCGTTCACGGCTGGAATTCCCAACAGCCGCCGCCTGAGTTTTTCCTGCCGGAAGTTCCAAAAGACGTAATTCTTTCGCCATTGCGCGTAACATCGGAGGAAAGAACCGGCGGCATTACTGCCAACGGCGGCAACGGCGGCGGCGGAATTGCCCTCAAGCTGACGCTCATTCCGCTGAAAGCAGGAAATTTTACCCTCCCGGCGCGCGTCATTCAATATGAAAATGTCAGGTTCGAGATTCCCGCCCTGCATATTCGCATAACGGGCGGCTGATAAATGGATTATAACAAAGCGCTTGAAAACTGGCTTTTGAATAACGAGGTTCAGAACAAGGACGCGCAGGAGTCAAACGCGCAAGACCGCGGCAAAAACCGCCGCCGCCTTCTTCACGCCCAGCCCGATGATACGCTTGATGTTCACGGACTTACAGCCGAAAAAACATGGCTTTCACTTGACGTGTTTTTTAATAAAGCCAAAGAGCGCGGCTATAAAAAATTGCGCGTAATTCACGGCAAGGGAAATCACTCGCAGGGGGAAGCCGTCCTTGGGCGCGCCGTCCGTGAATACATAGAAAAGTGCCCCTTTGCCGGAGAAAGCGGTTATGAAAAAGCCATTAACGGCGGCTCCGGCGCGACATGGGTTCTATTAAAAAATTGAAACTACACGGCGTTTTCGCGTAACAGGCGGCGGCTATGAATAATACAGCAGTTAAGAAGTTTTCCGCGCTCTTATAATCATCACGTCTCCACAACCTAAGCGTTTCGCGAAAAAATCGGCGGGCTTTTTTATCCAAGACGGGGCAAAACCGGCGGCAAGCCCTCCCCATGTTCGGCGGCTTTCGATTTTAAAACCGGCTTCTTTTAACATTTTTGTCAGGGTTTTTTTTGAAAAAAGATAGAGATGATCGAAAATCGCCGACCTCCAGTGGCCGCCGAAAAGACGCGCTTGAAAGCCGCCGATGTTCGGGGTGGTAATAAAAACGCGCCCATTGTTTTTCAGTATGCGGAAGGTTTCGGTTAAAAAAGAGCGCGGGTCGTTTAAGTGTTCAATTAAATGCGAGGCGAGAACCGCGTCAAATGATTCTGAAGGAAAGCAACATTCTTCCAGCGGGACGGTTTTAATATCGAGGTTTCGCGTTTTTTGCGCGTATCCAGCGCCGGAAGAAATTTCCACTCCCGTTACGCGCCATCCGCGTACGCAAAGCGACTCAAGAAGCGAGCCGGTAGCGCAGCCGACATCCAACGCCGAAGGTTTTTCATCGGTTTTACAACATGAAAAGAGAGTTTTCTCCAATTTATCAAAACCGGTGTCCCGCAGGGCAAGCTGTTGCAGTTTCAGAAAGGCGGCTTCATTTTCAAGTTCGTAAGACAGGTAATCGTCCGCGAATTCGCTGTTATAACGCGCGATTATTTCATTTTTAACAGGCTGAGGATTCATCTGCACAAGACCGCATGATTTACAGCGGACAAAATTAAAACCTTCGCAGTTAAGAGCGGGTTTGAAAATGAAGCCGCCGCAGCATGCGCAGGGAATTGTTCCGCTGTTTCCGGCGCGCACCGGCGTTGACCATGTTTTCACTTAATTGACAAAGAGCCGGCTTACACTACTGCGGGAATTGCCGTCAATATCCTGCACGATAATTTCCAGCGTTGCCTGTCCCCTGCTCAGAAAAATTTCGGCGGTCTCAAACGCCGGAAAAGCGGCATATACCTGTTTTGCCGGAACAAGACCGTTACGTGAAACCATCAAAACTCCATCTCTGGCGGAAACAGCTTCAAGGTTCAGCGAACCGGCTTCCGCTCCGTTGATTGAACACACAATCTTCTGCGGAGCCAGAAGACTGCCCCGTACCACGGAAGGGATAATCGCATTCACCTGCACCGAATAACGCCCCTGCGTCAGACTGCGCGACAGCATCGACAGTCCCTGCGCGTCCCGCAGTTCCACCGAAACAATCTGAGGCGGACGCGACTCTCTTGTCGGCGTTATCAGCATTGCGGGATTGATCCATCGTCTCTCGCGCCTATCGTAGACGACAAAGTAAAACCCTCTTTGATCCGACCAGCCGGAAATTCCCGACCGCGCAATCGGCTGTGATTTTTCAACTTGCGTAAACGCGCGATCTTCATCGGCATAACGGCTGTAAATGCTGATCAATCCGTCGCCGTGATCGAGGGCTGTCCATGAGCCAAGCGGAGAGGGAAGGCGGGAAACCGTATCGTTTTTGGCGCGGGAAAAAATCACTTCTCCTTTTTCGGCGGCAAGCACTTCCGTGTCGCCGGAAAAAACCATGCCCAGCACGGGATTTCCCCTGTCGTTGGAGCCGAAATTCCGCGTCAGAACGGCATTATCGCATGGCCAGTTCATCGCGTCCAGATTGCCGGAAAGGGAGAGCGCCAAAACAAGCGATAAAGCGACTGCGGCTGTTACGCGCAATAATCTTCCGTTCATGTTATTTTTCCTCCAAATTGAAAGAAATCAACGCCGTCCCTCCTCCGGTAATGAGCGAGGAACCGGCGCGTTTCAGAAAAATATTATCGCTTTTAAAAACAGCTTTCATAAAAATCAAATCCTGAGTATCCCGCTGTGAAAATAAAGACGGCGGCCAGTTGTCATGCGGAAACCGGACGCCGATAAGTTTTTTTTCGCGTGACGGATGGGAAGTAATTAAAAATAAAAAACCGTTGTCGCCGGAATCATCCATTGCGGCTATCTCACCGTCCAATGGTATCCGTATTCCCTGCCTGGTTTTAATATTGTAACAGCCGACCCCGTTGTAACGCTCATAAACAACGTGCCTGTCCTCGTCAACAAACGAAATACGCACAGGTCTCCTGAACCCGCTGTCAAGAAATTCATGGTAGACAACCTTGTATTCGCCGCCGGAACTGCCGTAGCGTTCAAGCAAAAGGAAACGCTGTTGATCGATACCGCTGATTATTCCCAGCCGGGAGCCGTTACGGGAAATGGCACATCCCAAAATCACCGCGTAACGCGAACCTCCCGGTTCAAAAGTAAAAATTCGCGTTCCGCTGGAATCAAGAATATCAACTATACCGTCAATCGAACCTGTCAGCACAATACCGGCGGCTGCGTCAACGCAGGTGAGCGGCGCCCCGAATTCATAAGTCCACATAACATTGCCGTCCGCGTTAATTTCAGATAACGCGTTTTGATCTCCGCCCAGAATAAATATTCTGTTATCCAGCAAAAACGGATAGCCTTTTATACCTTGTATAGTAACAGCCGTTTCCGATAAAATGTTTTTAATTTCGATTTTTTCCGGCTGTGCGCCGTACTCTGTCCACAGATTTTCGCTAAGGTAAATCTCTCCGGTTTTTATGTTGTTAACTGCGAAATTTCCAGTCATATCCACATAGCCAAAATGAGAGCCAAGCGCAAAGGGAATGAGCCGTTCCGCGTCTTGTCCCGCGCCTGCGGACGAAACCGGATCGCCAAACTGCGTGGAATTGCCCGTTTGTAACGAGCTTAACCATCCGGGAGCCAGAATCGTTTCCTTCGGAATCGGTCTCGCGGCTAAGAGAAAATAAGCGATGAAAATGAAAAAAATAACGGCATTTCTGGCTTTTTTTGACTGTTTCGCCACTTTCCCCCCTTGCATCGAGCAGCAAGGATTATTATATATTATAATAACTGAGGAGGCAAGCATGATTGATAAAACCCTGATGGATTCTCTGTTAGCCGAGGCAAGAAAGGCGGCGGATACGGCATACGCGCCATATTCCAAATTCCGCGTAGGCGCGGCTATTCTGTGCGAAGACGGAAGCGTCGTTACGGGATGCAACGTCGAAAACCGCTCCTTTGGAATGACAATCTGCGCCGAACGAAACGCCGTTACAACAGCGGTCTCTGGCGGCAAACTCGCTTTCAAAGCCCTCGCAATCTCAACCCCGGACTCAGTCGAACCCGTTGGTCCCTGCGGCGCCTGCCGTCAAGTCCTAAGCGAATTCATGCCCCCCGATACACCGGTCCGTTTCGCCGGAACCGGCGCGGATCAGGTGAACACCACCATAGGCGAACTGCTTCCCTGGGACTCGCTTCACGATTTGAAAAAACAAGCCTGAAGACAGTGCCATTTACAAGAAAATGTTGACATTTGTTGTGATATTATGCGATAATATTCATTATGGATGATGAAATACTAACACTTGAAGAAGTTGCCAAATATCTGCGGGTTTCGGAGCGCACGATTTATGATTGCGCCCAGAAAGGGGAAATACCGGCGGGAAAAATCAGGGCGTCCTGGCGTTTCAAGAAATCGGAGATTGACAAATGGGTCAACGACAGGCTTACGACAAGCAGTTTAACCCCTCAGTTTGATCCTGTCCGCGCGGAGGCTATTCTTTCCACGCACAGGATTCTCTTTTTGAATCACTCAAGCAAGCGGGACGTGCTTCTCGCGCTGTCGGAAAATCTCGCGGCGGCTCCTCAGGTTAAGAACAGGCACGAACTTACTGCGGAAATTCTGAAACGCGAAGAATTGATGAGTACCGCCGTTGGCTGCGGCGTTGCGATTCCGCATATACGCCTTTCATCGGTAACTGATCTTGTGGTTTCTGTGGGAATAAGCCGTACTGATATTGTAGACTTCCAGCCGTTGGATGACGAGCCGGTTCGTATCGTATTGATGCTTGCCGCCGCCCAAACCCAGCACGCCTATTATTTACAGGCGCTTTCATGGTTCAGCGCGAAACTGCTTAACAGTGATTTAAGGACAGCGCTTCTATCGGCGCAGACCGAGCAGGAAGTGTACGATTTGCTGACAGGCAAAAAACAGGTGGCTATCGGCGGACAAACGCCGTCCTAATCAAATACCACTCCTATCCAGTACTGCGGGTCGCTCACGTCTTCGGCAATTAAGCCAATGTCCACGTTTGCGGTTGTCTCCGCGACCAGCCACTTGTCTCCGTAGAGTTCGAAGCGCGCTCCTGTTCCGTCAATATCCGCAAGACCCATAGCATGGCTGTACTGCTGGGAAATCATCATAGCGGCGGGAATATCCGCGTTTGCGAGAAGTATCGCCCAAAGCATAGCGCGGCTGTCGCAATCGCCCCGTCCTTCAGTTACCGCGCTTACAAGATTCAAAAAATCCGCTCCCTGTTGATCTCTCTCGTAGTTAAAACCTTGAACAAAGGCAAGCGCTTTTCCGGCAAACGCCCTTTCCGCCTGACCGTCCTTCAAAGCGTCCGCGCCCCAATTCCGCCCAAGAGCTGTTACCGCGTCCGTTATACGATCCACAGAATCCCGGAAAATCAATCTGTAATAGCGAATCCACGCTTCTTTCAGTTTTGGAGAATTGAAATAATTTATCAACACTTTAAATTCGCGCTCTATTAACGCCTGCGCCGCTGTCGCGTCATTTTCACATATCGCGGCGGTAACCGCGCTGCCGGCTAGGGTTACCTGCTTCCGTTTTCCGCGCGGATAGCTATATTCGGTTACAGGACCGGGATAGTACTGCTCCTCGTCCGATGGAACGATTGAATCCAGCGCGGAAAAATGAAAAAGCTGAAGGTCTTTTCTGTCCGCTTGACCGTACGCGAGGGCAAGAAGCAAAGGACGCTTGTCTTTGGCGGAAGCGCCGTCTTTGGCGGCTAATTCCACGCAGAGACCCCAGCCGCTAAAGCCGCCGAAATTCAATTCGATTATCGCCGCCTGTTTGTCTTTGTACTTAAAATAGTCAACATCGCCCTTGTTCTTGAGCTTTTTTGTTACATTGCCCGCCAATTCTTTTACGGAGTTGAAAGTTCCGTTGTACACGACCATGTCGAACATAGCCCCGCCTGGACCGTTAAATGAAAACTGATTTTTTCCGTCCCCTTCGGAAAACTCGTAACCTTCGGGAAGGTTCAGCTTGAAACCCCATGTGGGCGAATAGAACGACTCGGCAAAGATAAAAGCCGGGATAAAAAGCATTAAAAAAAGAATACGTTTCATGGCAACCTCGTTTATGCTATTATTATCGGAGTGAAAAACATAGAAATACTCTATGAAGATGATTTTTCTTTAATAATAAACAAACCGGCAGGGCTTGCGGTTCAGGGCGGAAAGGGGGTAAAGTCCTCTCTTGACCAAATTCTGGCTGATTTGCGCTCCCCTGCCCCACTCCTTGTACACCGCCTGGACAAGGATACTTCCGGCGTTTTGCTGACTGCAAAGAGTCGGGAAGCAGCCGCCCGCTTTTCCCGCCTTATCGCCGGCGGAAAAACCGTAAAACAGTACGTCGCCGTCTGCGCCGGCTGCCCGAACAGCGAAGGCGTGATCTCGGACAGCCTGTTAATTCACGGCAGTCTGAAAAAATCCGAAACAAGGTACAGGGTAATAACGAGCGGAAAACTGCCCGGCGGCGTTGCGGATAACTCCGCTGCGGAATTCTCCGTTTTGGAACTGGAGCTTGGCACTGGAAGAATGCACCAGATTCGCCGCCACCTTGCTATGAACGGAAATCCCATACTTGGCGACGACAAATACGGAGATTTCGCGCTCAACAAAAAACTGCGAAAAGAAATGGGGCTTAAACGTATGCTTCTTCACGCCAAGCGTCTGGTTATTAAAGACGAGTTTAATATTGATATTCGCGCTCCCGCGCCCGACTATTACGCGCCATTTATTCCGCAGAATGTTAAAAAGGATTTTTATGACTGACATTCCCTATAAAATCATCTGTTCGGATCGCAAAACAATCGCTCTGGTTATTAACAGCGAAGCGAAACTGACAGCGCGCGCCCCCTTTGACGCCAAAGAAAGTGAAATTATCAGTTTCATTAAAAAGAAAAAACGCTGGATTCTTGATAAGCAGAAAAAAATATCCGCTCTCAACAACAAGCACAGTCCTGTGTCCTTAAAAAACGGCGGAAGTTTTTTATATCAGGGGAATAATTATACAATTAAAACAGGCGGTGTTTCAAAGATTCAAATTTCAGGCGAAAATTTAATTTTACCCAAAGGTTGTAAAAAAGAGAAAGTTATCGCATGGTTAAAAAGAGAGGCGAAAAAATTAATATTTGAACGCCTCGACAAATACTCAAGCCTTATGCGCGTCAGTTATCAGGCGGTCAGAATATCGTCGGCAAGAACGCGCTGGGGGTCGTGCAGTGGAAAAAACAATTTGAATTTTACATGGCGGCTGATCATGTGTCCGTTATCTGCCATTGACTATGTCATTATCCATGAACTGTGTCATCTTAAATATAAAAACCACAGTCCCGCTTTTTGGGAAATGGTTAAAAAATTCTATCCTAAATTCAAAGAACAGAAAAAATGGCTTAAAACAAACCGGAAAATAATGGATATAATATAACAGGAGAAAAAAATGATAATAGGAATTGATGTCGGCACTACGATAACAAAAGCGGTTTCTATAGAAAACGGAAAGCTGACCAGAAAAATCAAGACAAGGGCGTCGGACGCGGTTACGGCGGCGACCGGCGCTTTGGGAAAAATTGTTCTTGAAAACGGAATTAATATTAACACGGTCGAAAGAATAGCGATAACCGGCGCGGGAGCGTCGAAAATCAAGAACGATATTTTCGGCATCCCCACCGGCAGGGTCAATGAAATTGAGGCAATCGGCATCGGCGGAATGTTTTTGTCCGGCATGAGCGGGATAATCATCACAAACATAGGAACGGGAACGGTTATTATCGAAGCGGGAGAAAAGGGAATTTCCCACTTCGGCGGCTCCGGCGTAGGAGGCGGGACAATTTTGGGGCTTGCGAAAAAAATGCTGCCCGTCGCCAAATTCGACGACATACTTGAACTGGCAAAAACCGGCAGGCTGAATCATGTTGATCTTCTGTTAGGCGACATTACCGATACGGGCATAAGTTTTCTGAACGGGGAAAGCACCGCCGCCAACTTCGGGAAAATGCTTGATACCGCAACCCCTAACGACATTGCGCTGGCGATTATAAACATGGTGTATCAGGTAATCGGAGTTCTTTCCGTATTCGCGGCGCGCACTAAAAATACCGCACAGGTGGTTGTTACGGGCAACGGCAGTAAAAACCAAATCGGGAGAAAAGTGCTTGCGGATATAACTTCCATGTACGAAATTGAATTCATCTATCCAGAATACGCGGAATACACGACCGCTATCGGGGCTGGGCTTTCAAAGACCGGGAAAAAAATTTAATTATCAGCTTACGCTTTTGGTTCCGGGTCTTTTCCGACAGGAAGAGAAACAAAGAACAGAGTGCCCTTATCCGGTTCAGAGCGCAGTTTAATAACGCCGTTGACTTCTTTAATCCGGTCTTTGACAAGGTTCAAGCCGATGCCGCGTCCGGCGTGGACGCCTTCGGTTTCCGCTGTGCTAAAGCCCGGCATAAAGATCGCTTTTAAGAGCATGTCTTTATTGTTAGCTTCTTCTTTCTTAATCAATTTATTGGCAACCGCTTTTTGGGCAATCTTCTTGTAATCAAGACCTTTTCCGTCATCGCTCAATTTAAGCTCAATACGTTTGCGATCTTCGGTCATTTTGATTGAAAGTTTAATAATGCCTGTTTCGTTCTTTCCTTTCGCCTTGCGGTCTTCGGGCGCTTCAATGCCGTGCACAACAGAGTTGCGTATCAACTGCATCAGCACTTCTTTCATTACGCGCCTTGGTCCGTTGTCAATCGCCGCCGGATCAACTTCGCTCGCGGCAAACTTGATCTTTTTGCCCATGTCTTCGGAAGCTTTGGACGTTGTCTTGGCAAGGGACTCAATCAAAACTTTAACGTTTTGGTGCTCACCGCCGCTCTTCGCGCCGCCGCCGTAAGCCTGAAGCTTGTCGATAATTACCTTGAAACCTTCTCTTTCCTGCGAAATACTCTCTATGTCCACGGTCAGGTTCAACATTTCAGAGAACGGAACTTCGCCCTCCATCTCGCGCAGTTTTTTAATTTTAGATTCAAGGTTATGAACTTTGTTTCCAAAAACATTCAATCCCAAAATTACCGCGTTGGATTTTATAGCGTGAACCGCCTGATATGTTTTTACCAAAGCGTCGTGAGCGGACAGCTCTTCATTCTTGAGCGCCTTGTCAATGTTTCCGAATTCATACTCCATATCGCTCATAAAGTCGTTGAATACGCCGCGATCAACCTGTATAAGCTCAAAGACAGACTGCATTTCTTCCTGACGCTTGGCTTCTTCTTCGGCAAGCCTTTTCTGCAGTTCCACTCTGGCGGTTATATCATAAACAGTTACAAGAAGGAAAACTTCTCCGCGTCCGCGTTCAACTGTGGCAAAAGCGAACTGGAATACCTTTCTGTCCCCGGTTTCCGCGTTGACATAATGCAGTTCGGTAAGGGGGTTTATATCGTCTAACATATCCTGATCGTAACTGCGTTCCATGACCATGCCGAAATAATCAATGATAGCCGTCAATTCGTTTGGCGTAACAGAAGCGGAAATTACATCGGTGAATAATTTCCCGAACAACTCCGTCTGCGAAAGCATTTCTTCCAAATACCGCGAATAGTGATCCTGTATGACGAAATTCTGGTCCATAAAGAAAAGACCGATCTGCATACTGTCCTTCATGACGGCAATTTCGTCGCGCTCGGCGAGGTGCGTCATGTCGTACAAGCTGACAAGGGAAACGCCGACATTCCCCGGAAGACCGTGGGCGGCTGCCTTAAAATACCGTTTCTGCCCGTTCAAGAAAAATTCCCAGTCTTCGGCGTATTCTTCCTTTTCTTTCAGCATTTTTCCCGCGAATGTCTTTAAGCTCTTTCCGGGGAAAAGATCGATAAATGGGCGTCCCTGAACAAACGCCTGATCCTCGACGCCGCCCAACTGCGCCAAAGTTCTGCTGGCATAGACGACTTTGTTGGTGTCGTCTATCATGGCGACGTAAATTTCGGTGGACGATAAAAGATTTCTGAATGACTGCTGGTGTTCAACAGCCCTGCTCAACACTACGGTAGCCGATCTGGTAATTACCAGAATAAGGATACTGGCAAAAATACAAATTGCCCAGTTCACCAGCAATACTATCATGGGCATTTCAGGTCCGCCAATCGGAGTTCCTCTAACAACAAGGAAAGCAATTATTAAATTCTGCGTTATAATAAAAACTGTCGCTCTGGTGAAATTTGAATATAAACAGCTTATTCCGCAGATGGCAAGACAGGCAAACAGATAGTGAGAGGTAGGCCATTTACTGACCATCATCAGCGCCGTATAGAACAACAAAATAGTAATCGGGATATTAAATGACATTTTATAATAATATCTGGCGTTCTTGATCATTGTGATCAAAATTACCAGAGAAGCCAAAATGATAAGTCCCGGCACGCTGTTGTCGCCCGTTGTACCGCTCAGTATGACGTGTGCGACAAAAGAGGCGCTTAAAACCAAAACTAATACAATAGATAAAGCATTGGCGACTTTAATTATTTTTATATCTTCATTGTTGTCGGTTTCGTCTTTTTTGTCTTTCTTTTCTTTCTCTGCCATATACCAAGCCTTCCTTAAGCGTCCGGAGTCACAGGTACCGGGTAGGATAAACCCTCTACCGCGACCATGTGCACAGCATTAGGAACCACACTCATATTAATATTTGTATCCTGAAAATATTCATTATCCAGTTGAATCCACATGAACTTTTCCGATTGAATGGTTATTTTTTTTGCCTGAACAACATGACAGTTGCCGGGACGTTTCCCTTTGGAATACCTTTTTATCGACCACATCGTTTTTAACGCGCTCGCCGACTTGATTAACGCGACATCAAGCAGTCCGTCGTTCGGCACGGCGTCCCTAGCGCCGGTTTTTCTTCCCGCGTAACAAGGACCGTTGGCGACATGGATAAGGCTGTAGTGACCGCTGTAATCCACATCATCAATTAAAATTTTAAATTCCTGATTGGCGATTTCCTTGTCAAACGCAGCGAAGATGGAACTGAAAAAATTCGAAATCTTTGAAAAGATAATGAAACTGCCCTTGTTTAAACTTGACTTTAATTCTTGTACTCTCGCGGCCAAAGTTGAATTCAACCCGATATAACAGGAATTCAACGCGAAATTTACTCCCCAGCTTATTAAATCGGTAGGGAGCGCTTCCGCGTTGATGATGGTCGGTATATCCCTGAACTTCTCTATATTTTTCTCTCCAAAAATGCTTAAAAAATCATTTAATTCACCATGCGGGATAGACGCTACCTGCATATCCGTAAAATGAGCCGCCGCGTTTATACAATCGTATAAAATTTCTTCCCCGCCGACGGCATAAACGCGTATAACATCGCCGGGCTGCGCTTTTTCCGCTTCTTCTTGAATAATTACAATGGCATCCCTGCGGTAACGTGAAAACTGTATGGAAAAATCCGGCTTGTGCTGCGTTCTGAAAAACTGTCCGATATGGTCAAGTATACCGTCCATCTTCCACTGTTGACCAAAAAAAGATTTAGGATCGAAAACAAAGATATGTTTCATTTAACATCCATAAACTAAAATTAACCTTCGCTCTCCAGCTCTATTGCCACCATTAGGTGAAAAATATCATCCTTGAAGGCTTTATGCGGAATAACAAGTATTCTGGTCTGTTTGCTGGGCCACGCGATTGAATGTTCCCTTCCTTTGATAATCGTGGGAATGGAAATGACAATTTTATCCCCGTTGGGAACTTTGGGCTTTATATTACCCGCGATTATGTTGTTGATTTCACCGATGGCATCCACAACATCGCCGTCAATTTCCGTGTGACCGGGACCGGCGAGCAGATCCGTCAATTTTATCGCCAACTCCGTCTTCATAGAAACAATAACAGCCCCGCGAACCGCGCCGGAAAGACCGATGACGGCTGAAATGTCCCAATCGAACCCTTTGTCAGGATCAAGAAAATGAGGATGTTTTGGGGTAACGTCCACGCCGATAAATTCCTTAAAGGTGTTGACTGTAACTTCTACGAATGGTTCTACATAATTTTGTAATTCGATTTTCATACTTTACATCCTAAATAAACGTAATTTCGCCAATTTTTGCTTGAAAAGATCAAGTTTTATCGGCTTTGTAATATAATCAGTAGCTCCGTTTTTTAACGCTTCGATTACGTTAAATTTCGCGGCTTCACTGGTTACCATAATTATTGGCAAATCTTTGTACTGTTCCATCGCTCTGATCTGCTTTAGAAAGTCAATCCCGGATAATCTGGGCATATTCCAGTCAAGCAAAATCAGGTCAACAGCCTGAGTTTCAAGAAGCGCGAACGCCTCTTCCCCATCCTTTGCCTCTACGAAGTTACACGCTGACTCTATACCTGCAAAAACACCTTTTACAGTGTTTCTCATAATCCTGGAGTCATCAACAATCATTATTGTTACACCGGCAGGCATAATACCTCCTTTAGATATATTATTCCTTATTTTTTAATGATACAATATATTTGTCGAAAAAACAATGCGAAATATTCATTTTATTTCCTTTTTCGTCATTTTTCCGCTATTTCAAGGGTTTTTCCAGCCTCCATGAAACAGTCCAGCTCCATTCGTCGGGAAAATCCTCAGAAGCCGCCTTCAAACTCAGCCTTCCGTACTTAAAACGGGCTGCCGCGCTGAAAGAAAAGTCGTATTTATCCTCTTTTTCTTCATAGGTTGTGTATCCCCATTTTGTTTTTAATTGAAGCTTACGGAACGACCAGATAAGCTCGCAGGCGGCTGACGCGCTGTCAAAAATTATGGATTCGTCGGGAATTGGGTAGGGCGAAGGGACATCTTCTGACGAAGTCAACCCTTTGACCGAACCGGAAAAATTTACCCCAAAAGAGCCGATTTTTGCCGCCTGAGGCAATTTTATTGAAAAACCCATGTTTCCTGACAGTCCGTCGCTGATTTTTTTAAGATTTGTCGCGTTTCTGTCGGCTGTAAAGGAAATTCTGGTCAATCTGACAGGGAAACTGTTCTTATTTGCGGCGGGAAAACGGTAATAAATACCGGAAGAACTGCGGTTAAATTCCTCGCCCGCACCGGGCGCTCTCAGAACAGTACTGACCCGGAAAAGCGAACTGCGTTTCCCTTTCAATTCAATTTTTCCGGCGGTTCTGAACCCCGCCCCGTGATCCTCGCCGTCCCTGTAAACGAACCTTTCACCCGCTTCATCAATAGCGAAGGAAAATGACAGCGGTCTGTCTATTTTTCCGAAGGGCAATTTCGGGGTTACGCAAATTCCCAAATTAGCGTAAGTATCCGCGCCCCATGCAAAAGTTTCGGAATACGCAAAGTCGGAAGATACGGAAAAATTCGGATTGTAGTAGAGAAGACCGACTGCATAAAGCATGAAATCGCGTTCCGGCAGACGAGGCGGATCGGAAAACCATGAACTGCTTTTTGTCTCCGGCAGAACCGCCTGTGTGTGGAACACCTCCAGCAAAATTCCGGTTTTTTTTGAAATACCAAGATCGACTCCGCCGGAAAAAGCGGGAAACGGTTCTTCAACGGTTGTTTGTACGGACGTGAAACCTCTCAATTTCAAATTTAAAGGTAAATTGAAAACCGGACTGGATAGATACAGATACGCTTCATCTTCTTTTGTGGAAGACGCGGCTGTTTTCAAATCCGCCATGAGAGGCTTGTGATTTTCCGCGTAGGGAGGGGAACGAATCCACGGATTGCGAATTCTCGCGGAAAGCCCCCATTCATCAAGTACGCCGTACAGAAGCCGCGATCCGGTAGGCTTATGGTACAGACCGCCCGTGAAATTGGTGAATGTTTTTTCAGGATCATTCCAGGGCGGATCAAGATCAAAATCAAGAGCGCGCCTGTCCAAAACCTGAAACCGCAGTGTGAGAGACGGCGGAAGAAAATCCAGCTTCGCTTCCCACCTGTTATGAAGAGTTCCTCTCAGCGAAGATTCCTCGTCTTCCGAAACGGAAACGCTTTTCGCTTCCCACAAGCCGCTCCAGAGCAGCGACCAGTTGAAGAAAAGCTGTTTAGGTTCGGCTTCCGGCGCGGGCGCAGGTTCGGGCTCAGAGTTTTGCGCAAAGAGAACCGTAGCGCACAGAAATCCGGCAGCCAAAAAAGTTAATTTTTTCATACCCCTATTACGGTGCGCAGATGACTGGCGCTTGCCTGAAGGGGAGAATTTTTTTTAAAAAATTAATTCTGGATGAGGTTCACGCAGAGACACGAATGGCGCAAATTAAAAAATATTTATGCTCAGGGCTAAAACCGCCGATTGCCGACCCTTTGACTAATTAACAAGAATCACTTTCGGGGCAGTTTAAAATTTCCACCCACTCAGTCTCGCATTTACCATCACGAATCGCTTCCATGACTTTGCGTGCTTGGGCGTAACCGTGAACTGTCTCTTTTTTTACGGAGCTTTCTTGTTTTGGCAAGTCAATGTTGATGTTGTCGAAAGAGGTTTCCGCCAGCGTTTCAACTACAATTCCAGCCAGTTTTAACATACGCACAAGTTCTTTGGCGGTAATAGCGAAGTCTTGAGGCGAACCTGCCCCGTACTTATGAGCAAGGCAGGGTAAAAAAGATACTGATGTAATGTTTGAAAGTTCAACTCCCGTTTCTTTGGCGTAACCGCTCTTTATTGATGAGGCAAAATACCGCCGAGAACTTTTTACTGTGGTCAGATGATCCGCCAAATCGGGATAGAAGTTTTTGATAAAGTTGGCAACACCTTCGGAACAACCGCTGATTACTGGCAACAACTTACCGCCGTTTCCGCGCTGTTTTACTTCGCCTGCTATTTCTGCATTAACGGCATTTTCCGCAATGCTTGCGTCAAAAACTTTATCGAAGCCGAGAAGTTTTATCGCGGTGATCAATTTTCCGGTTGTAATGGTGTCTGCGGAAAGAGCGAGTTCATCATTAACGGCAACGGCGAGATTAGGCGAAACCTGCGCTATTACTTTACGGCTTTTGTCGTTGAGAGCCGCCCGCACTTCGGCGGTTTGGTCGTGTTCGTAAATTGCGCCTACGGGACACACTTCCGCGCACTTGCCGCAAAAGGTACAGAAACTTTCTTCAAGAGCCTGTTTGTACGGTGTGGAAATTTCGTATTCATAACTGCGGTGCGATGTGTTAATCGCCCTAATCGTTTGTACTTCCTGACAAACTTCTACACAGCGTCCGCACTTAACGCACTTGTCCATGTTACGGACAAGGGTTTCGCTCTCAATTTGCGGCTGCCGCTCCTGTGCGTCGTTTTCAAAAAGCGAAGCGCCGATACCGAAACTTAACGCCAGCGATTGAAGTTCGCACTTTTTGTTGCGTATGCATGAGAGGCAGTCCTGCGGATGGTTAGCGAGGATCAGTTCGACTATTGTTTTGCGAATGTTGAGGAGACGCTGGTTTGTGGTAACGATACTCACGCCTTCCCACACATCGTTGGCACAGGCGGCGATCAGTTTACCGCGACCGTCTGCTTCCACTACACAGATTCTGCAAAGAGCGCGTTTGCAAAGTTCGGGATGTTCGCAAAGGGTGGGAATGTTGACGTTCGCTTTTTTCGCGGCTTCGAGGATTCTCGTTCCTTCGGGGACTGTTACGGGTTTTCCGTCAATCGTTAAAGTAACGCTCTTATTAGGGTCGGGCTGGTGATGACTCATTTTGTCCCCCTCACGTTTGCTTCAAATTCCGCCTTGAAGTGTTTCCACGCGCTGTTCAAAGCGGCGGCGGCGGTTTGTCCCAGTCCGCAGAAAGAAGCGTCAGTCATCGTGCGGATAAGGCGGCGCAGCGTTTCAAGATCATTCGCTGTTGCCGCTTCTGGAACAGCGAGTTTATTCAGTATTTTCAGCAACTGGCGGTTACCCTCTCTGCATGGCACGCACTTTCCGCATGATTCGTGAATAAAGAACTCCGTCACGCCTTTCAGATATTCGATAATGGAGACGCTCTCGTCCATCACAACTATTGCGCCGGAGCCAACCGATAATCCCGCCTTTCTCAAATCTGTGTAACTGTAAACGGTGTCGAGTTGATCGACACTGCCGATTGCTCCGCTCTGTCCGCCCAGATGAAAGAACTTGAGTTTTTTATCACCGGTAATTCCGCCGCCAAGTTCCGCGTCATAGATCGCCTCGCGCAGTGTTACATTGCCAAGCGGGATTTCAAAAACGCCCCTGTTTTTGCAATGCCCCGAAAGGCAGATAAGTTTGCTTCCGCCTGAGTCGGGGTGTCCGGCTTGCAGATGGGCATCGCCGCCCATGTTCACGATGTGCGGAATGTGGGCAAAAGATTCGACATTGTTTACCAAAGTCGGCTTAAGGAAAAGCCCCACCTCCGCCAAATGCGGCGGTTTGATGCGCGGTCTGCCGACCTTGCCCTCGGTGGAATTAAGAAGCGCGGAGTTTTCGCCGCAGACATACGCGCCTGCGCCTGATATGACATGAATGTCAAAATCTTTGCCGAGGTAACCTGCGGCGCGGACATTCTCAATCGCAGAAAGGAGCCGTTTTTGCAGTTTGCGATATTCGCCGCGCACGTAAATGTAACCGGCTTTTGCGTGGAAAACCAATCCGGCTATGATAATGCCTTCCAGCAATTTAAGAGGAAGCTTGTCCATGATGAGCCTGTCTTTGAAAGTGCCGGGTTCGCCTTCATCGGCGTTGCAGACTATGTACTTGGGCGTTTCTGTTATGTGCAACAAATGTTCCCATTTTTTTCCGGCAGGATACGCCGCGCCGCCGCGCCCAAGGAGATTTGCCTTTTTCACCTCGTCGATAATTTCTTCGGGGGTACTGGCGGCGGCTATTTTAAGCGCGGCAAAACCGCCGGCTTTTTCATATTCAGT
>JAISSH010000136.1 GCA_031273265.1 Treponema sp. | reverse complement strand
GCAAAAGAAATGCTGTCAAAATTTTCGTCTGTAAGATAAGTATAATCATTTGGCACATTGCCAAATTTCTGCGCGGACGGCTCTTCATAATTTTTTCCTTTATTTCTGGAAAACATCGACCATCTTCCCTTTCTTCTCTGTCTCTCCAGCCATGGGTTAAAAAAAGAGCCATCGGGATTTTGATGGGGAGCATAAAGCAGATTGATGTCAGCCGACTGCGTCCTTTCGTACCATTCGCTCTCGGAAAATTCAGGCGGCGGTTGTGAAGCGCATTGAACAAACATAATCATCACTATCCATAACCAAAGCGATAAATATTTTGCTCTGTATTTCATACGCCCAATACTTTCTTAAATTCAATTACGATCTCATCAACTAACGGTCTTGCGTCTATATCTACAAGCAGTCCCTTTTTCCTGTAAAAATCAATTAACGGTTCTGTTTGGGCGCGGTAAACTTCAAGCCGTTTTTGAATCGCTTCCGGTTTATCATCTTCGCGTGTGTAAATTTCGCCGCCGCAGGTGTCGCAGATTCCCTCTTTCGACGGCTTGTTGAAAATTACGTGAAAATTGTAACCGCATTTGCGGCAGACTCTCCGTCCTCCCAGTCGCTCTAACACGCCGGAATCGGGAATATCAAAGTTGACAACTTTATCCACTGTGGAAAATGACGCCAGCGCTTCCGCCTGGGGAATAGTCCGCGGAAAACCGTCCAGTATATATCCTTTTTGAACATCGTCCATGGCAAGCCGCTCTTTAACAAGCGCGATTGTAGTTTCATCGTCCACCAGCTTGCCGGCGTCCATAATCGCCTTCACTTTGAGTCCCAGCGGACTTCCCGCAGCCACCGCCGCGCGAAAAATTGAACCTGTGCTTATTTGCTGCACCTTCAGAATGTCCACGGCTCTTAAAGCCAAAGTTCCTTTACCCGCTCCCGGAGGTCCCAAAAAAATCAATTTCATAATTTACTCCTCGATTTTAATAATTTAAATTTCTACCACTCCATCATACACCTTAACGCAGTCGCCTGTCATGTATACTGTTTCATCGGTGTAGTTGATAACAAGCTCACCGCCGGGAAGCCGCACCTTGATGTCCGCGCCCTTGTCGCAGTGACCGTTAAGGACGGCGGCAACTACGGCGGCGCACGCTCCAGTGCCGCATGCCTGAGTTTCGCCGCAGCCGCGCTCCCATATTCGCATTTTTAGATGATTTCTTCCCATAACTTCCACAAATTCGGCGTTTACCCTGTCTGGAAACAGCGGATCGTTTTCAAAGAGCGGACCTATTGTGTGCAAATCCAACGTGTCAATGCGTTCGGAAAAAACTACGGCGTGGGGGTTGCTCATGGAAACGCAGGTGATTGCGTACTTTTTGCCGCCGATTTTTACAGGGCGCGCAATAACATTTTCACCTTTAAGTTTGACGGGAATCTTTTCCGGGTGAAGCTCCGCGCGTCCCATTTCCACCGTAACGGACGACACTTCTCCGTTTCTGGTAGTTAGCTGAATATTCCTGACACCGCTGAGAGTCTCAATCTTCATCTGCCGTTTATTAACGATGCCGTTATCAAAAAGATATTTCGCGACACAGCGGATTGCGTTGCCGCCTATGCTGTCTTCGCTACCGTCAAGATTGAATATCCTGATTTTAGCGTCCGCGATATTGGAGCGCAAAATAAGGAAAATGCCTTCGCCGCCTATTCCGGTATGACGGTCTGATAATAACACCGAAAGCGATTCCGGCGAATTTATCAATAGATTAAAGCAATTGATACAGATATAGTCATTACTGCAACCGTGCATTTTAGTAAATGGAAGCTTTACGCGGTCGGTTCTTAAATTGTTAATGTCAACTAACTCCGTGTTAATTTCACTGTAGTCAGAAAGCAGCGAGTCCGCAAGCGCGTTTGCCGTATCAATCGATGTCAGACACGGCACTCCAAGCGAGCAGGCTTTTCTGCGGAGCTTCACGTCGTCTAACGCAGGGTCTCTGCCTTTTTCAGACGTAGAAATGATGTAGCTAATTTTTCCGCTTGCCAGAAGTTTTTCGGTATTATCATTTGGGTTATCGCAGATTTTATCCGTAGGTTGAACGGAAAGCCCTTTTCCCGCAAGGAATCTAGCAGTCCCCCGCGTCGCGTGAAGAGAAAAACCGCACTTGACAAGTTTTTCCGCGACTGTGGCAATTTCCGCTTTGTCGCCGTCGCGGACTGTGATCAACACGCCGCCTTTCTTTTTCATTTTGTAGCCGGCGGCGACAAGTCCTTTGTAAAGCGCTTCCTGAAGGTTTTTTCCAAGTCCCAAAACTTCGCCAGTTGATTTCATTTCGGGTCCCAAATGCGTATCCACTCCGGCAAGCTTTTCAAATGAAAAAACCGGAACTTTGACGGCGATATACGGAGGAATTTTCGCTATGCCTGACGAGTATTCAAGATCGGCTAACGTCATGCTTTTGCCCTGCGCCAAATTTTCAGCGCCGGACAGACTGACTTTTGTCGCAAGCTCGCACATGGGAACTCCCGTAACCTTGCTGATGTAAGGAACTGTGCGCGACGCGCGCGGGTTTACTTCTATGACGTAAATCTCATTTTCATAATACACATACTGAATATTAACAAGACCGCGTACATTCAACGCCATGCAGAGTTTTTTTGTTATTTCATAGATATTTTCAGCTAACGCATCGTCGATATTCAGCGCGGGATACACGGCTATACTGTCGCCTGAGTGAACGCCGGTGCGCTCAATGTGTTCCATGATGCCGGGGATAAGCATATCAGTCCCGTCACAGATTGCGTCTACTTCAATTTCCCGCCCGCTTAAATATTTGTCTATTAACACCGGGTTTTCCTGTTTCGAGCGCAGAATTATTTCCATATATTCTTTGATGTCTTCCGGCGAGAACGCGATGATCATGTTCTGCCCGCCAAGTACATAGGAAGGGCGCATAAGCACCGGGAAACCGAGTTTTTCCGCCGCCTCAAGAGCCTGCGCTTCCGTCATTACGCCGAAACCTTTCGGGCGTTTTATTTGAAGACGCTCCAGCAGGTCGTCGAAACGCTCCCTGTCCTCACAAATGTCTATGCTTTCCGCAGAAGTGCCGATTATGTTCACGCCGCGCTCGTGCAGTTTTTTTGTCAGCTTGATTGCAGTGCCGCCGCCAAACGCAACGATGACTCCGACAGGTTTTTCAATTTCGATAATGCTCATAACATCGTCGATGCACAGAGGTTCAAAGTAGAGTCTGTCGGCGGTGTCGAAATCGGTGGACACTGTTTCGGGATTGTTGTTGATAACGATAACTTCATAGCCCAGCTTCCTGAGCGTCCACACGCAATGAACGCAGGCGTAGTCAAACTCAATGCCCTGCCCTATGCGGATCGGACCGCTTCCAAGAACGACGATTCTTGGTTTAGTACTTCTTTGTATAAACGGCAGAGCTTCATTTTCAGAGCCGTTTTGGATCGAGTAAAAATACGGCGTCTTTGCCTCGAACTCGCCGCCGCATGTATCGACCATTTTATAAATGAGCGGCTTTTTTTGAACGCCGTCTTTTGCGATACGGACTAAACCATGTAAAAACCAGCGGTCTACTTTTGTCGTTTCGTATAACTCGTCAACGGTTACGCCGCGTTTTATCGCTTCGTATAACACAAAGAGACGCTCATCTGTTACAGTTTTGAGTAACGTGCGGATTTCGTTGTCTGTTTTGGCGGCAAGGCGCGGCAGTTCAAGGCTTGACAGTCCAAGCTCCGCGCCGCGCACCGCTTTCAGGAGCGCTTCTTCAAAAGTGTCGGCGATTGCCATTACTTCGCCGGTCGCTTTCATCTGCGTACCCAGCTCTTTTTGCGCGTACACAAATTTGTCGAAAGGCCACTTCGGGAATTTTACCGCGACATAGTCAAGCGTGGGTTCGAACGCGGCGAAGGTTGTACCTGTGACGGCGTTTGTTATTTCATCCAGAGTGTAGCCGATGGCGATTTTTGTCGCCACTTTCGCGATTGGGTAGCCTGTCGCCTTGCTCGCAAGCGCGGAAGAACGCGAGACGCGCGGGTTTACCTCGATGACGGCGTAGTCAAAACTGTGCGGATGAAGAGCAAATTGAACATTGCAGCCGCCCTCGACGCCTAATGCCTTGATGATGTCAAGAGCGGCTGTTCTCAGCATCTGGTATTCTTTGTCGGCAAGCGTTACCGCGGGCGCGATTACAATGCTGTCGCCTGTGTGTATGCCTACAGGATCGAAGTTTTCCATAGAGCAGACTGTGATTACGTTTCCGGCGCGGTCACGCATAACCTCGAACTCTATTTCCTTCCAGCCGGCGACTGATTTCTCCACGAGTATTTGATTAATTGGCGAAAGGGACAGACCGTTAGCCGCAATTTCACGGAACTGCGTCTCGTTAGCCGCAATGCCGCCGCCTGAGCCGCCAAGCGTAAAAGCGGGACGCACTATCAACGGATAGCCGATTTCGCCAGCGTATTTAACCGCAGTTTCCAGATCGTTTGCGATAGCGGAAGGAATCACAGGCTGACCTATGCTCTGCATGGTTTCTTTGAATATCAGCCTGTCTTCGGCTTTGTCGATTGTTTCAGGCGATGAACCAAGCAGGCGCACATTCATTTTTTCGAGGAAACCGTCACGGGCGAGCTGCATACACAGCGTCAATCCCGTCTGCCCGCCAAGTCCTGACAAAATACTGTCGGGGCGTTCTTTTTCGATTCTGCGCTTAACGGTTGTAAGGGTCAGCGGCTCAATGTAAATTCTGTCCGCGATGTTTTTGTCGGTCATTATTGTGGCGGGATTGGAATTGACAAGGACGATTTCGATTCCGTCTTCGCGA
>JAISSH010000105.1 GCA_031273265.1 Treponema sp. | reverse complement strand
TCGGTAAAAGACGAAGGACAGCAGTACGACAAAGAGAACATTCCGCTTGTGATCAGCGCCTTTGCCGATATTGTCGATGTTGTAATCATGCTGCAGCCCAAGCCGGATCACATTGAGCTTTCAATTTCCAAGGACAGGGATTCAATCATTTCCAAGTCGATGGCGATGAAGCTGGACCCAAAGACGCTGTTGATTTTGGAAGCATAGCTAAAAAGGAATGACGCTAATTACATCAGGAGGCGGGACGCGGTTTTACCGGCGCGTGTTGCTTTATCTTCTGGGTAATTTCGTACTGGCCCTTGGGGTCGCTGTGGCGGTGAAATCCGATTTGGGAATCACCCCGGTAAATTCCATTGCATTCGTGGCAAGCAGGGTTTTTTTTATTGATCACGGACTGATGACGGCTCTTGTTTACTGCGGCTATGTGCTGATCCAGTTTGCGATACTGAGAAGAGAATTCCACCCATCAGGTTTCTTGCAGATCGGAGTAGCCATGCTGTTCGGTTTGTTTGTTTCCCTGTGCAACCGTATCCTTTCGTTTCCCACACCCGAAACCTACTGGGTTCGTATCCTGCTCATGCTTGCGAGCGTGGTCATTATCGCCCTCGGCATACTCCTGTACCTGAGGGCGGATTTACTGCCCCAGCCCGCGGAAGGTCTGATGCTGGCGATTCAAAAAAAGACCCGGTGGAAACTGCACAACATCAAGATTATCTTCGACTTCACCGTTGTAGCCGTTGCCGCCGCGCTTTCTCTCATCACTGTTCAAAGGATTATCGGCGTAAGGGAAGGCACTCTCATAGCAATGCTGGGGGTCGGCAAGGTCATGGGCTTTCTTTCAGGCCCTTTAGGCAAAAAGATAGACGCTCTTTTCAGGTTAACTTAGGGTATTAAAAAGGATGTTTAAACAAGGTTTTTGTGATACTATTTGTTTATGGGAATGAAACGGGAGATGAATAATATTGAAAACCATCTTTATCGTAGACGACAATGACGTAAACCTTTCAACTGCGGCAAAAGCATTGTCGAAACAATATAGGACATTTACGCTGCCATCCGCTTCCGATATGTTTGAATTATTGAATAATATCGCGCCGGATTTGATATTGCTTGATATCGCAATGCCGGGAATGAACGGTTTTGAGGCCATGCAATTATTAAAAGGCGACGCCCGGTATTCGGACATTCCCGTCATGTTCCTTACCAGCCGGAACGACGCCGCGACAGAAGCGCGTGGTTTCGAAATGGGCGCGGTGGATTTTATATCGAAACCGTTTTCCGAGCCTGTTCTGTTAAACCGCGTCAGGACTCATTTGGAAATCGAAGGATTGATTCGTGAGCGGACGGCCATGCTCCAGCAGCGAACCGTCAAACTTCAAAGACTTCAAAACAGCATGGTATCCGTTTTAGCGAATATGGTAGAAAACCGCGACAAGCAGACAGGCAGACATATAGAACGGACTACGAAATACATAAAAATACTTTTGACCGCGATGATTGAGCGCGGGGTATATTCCGACGAAATACGCCATTGGAACTCGGGGGAAGTTGTTATCGCGGACGAAGCGGATCATTCCAATTTGGAAATTGTCATTTCATCATCGCGCTTGCACGATATCGGGAAAATCGCTGTTACAGACTTGATTTTGAATAAACCCGGCAGTCTGACGGCGGATGAATACGCATTGATGAAAACGCATGCCTCGGAAGGAGAAAAAATAATCGACAGCATCATTTCCGAATCGGGCGACGAGGCTTTTCTGCGATACGCTAAACTGTTTGCAGGTTTCCATCATGAAAAGTGGGACGGCACGGGCTATCCGCGCGGGCTGAAAGGCGCGGATATTCCTTTGCAGGGACGTATAATGGCGATTGCCGACGTTTACGACGCGCTTATATCGGACCGGCCTTATAAACGCGCCTTCACGCATGAAAAAGCGATAGAGATCATCAAAGAAAGCAGAGGCAGCCATTTTGACCCTGAAATTGTCGATGTGTTTCTTGCGATCAGCGATTCCTTTAAGGAGGCGTGATCATGCCGGCAGTTCGTTCTTTCGCGCGGAAAATATCGTTTTCGCGCTCGTTGTATTTGCAGCTTTTGTTCGTGACGCTGACGTTTGCTCTGATGATTATTTCAAGCGGCATATTTGTAAATCATATGCTGGTGGACTACCTGAAAAGAGACGCGGTAAATATACTTATGCAGACTCAAATCAGGATAATGGACGAACTTCTTGAACCGGAAACATTGATGATCCCCATCGTAAAAGACGTACACGATATTATTATACATGGCGGCAACGCCGAAGATGTGCTTGGGTATTATAACGAGATTTCCGCCGACCTGTTAAAAAAAGAAGAGGGGTTTATATTTGACGGCCTTCACGGCTATTTTGAAGCGTTGGGGGATGTATATATTCCCGCTCTGGGATGGGCCGTGCCGGATGATTATATTGCGACAGAGCGTCCTTGGTATAAAGCGGCTGTTAAAGCGGCCGGCAAAATAGTCATAACGCCGATATATATGAGTTTGCGTTCAGGTGAATATCAAATCAATGTGGCGTGCCGGATTTTTAATGACGAAGGCGAACCGCTGGGCGTGGTAACCATGAATGTACTGCTTCATAATATCACGCAGTTCGTTGCCGATATGCACCTCGTTGAAGGAGGATACGGGTTTTTGGCTAATGAGAATTTTGATTTAGTCGCCCACCATGAAGCCGGTCTTGTAACAAAGCATATGAGCGAAATAGGCCCCGCAAGCAGGCAAATTATGGAAACAATGGAAAAAGGAGAGAATTTTGCCAAAGTTGATGGATACAATTATCAGGGCATACGTTCAATATTTTATTGTGATCGGATAGAAAACGGCTGGTACCTGGGAATCATAACGCCAAGAAACGTATATTACAAGGACTTAAGAATCCTTATGTCGTTCCTTGGGGTTCTGGGATTCGTTCTAATGTTGGCGGTGAATGTTTTATTGATACGCATTGGCGTAAGAAAAAGCAAATTGGACGAGGTGTTCAGGAAACAAAGGGGTCAGCTTAATAAACGCCTTGAGCAGCAATCGCTTATGACATACATATCTCAGAGCTTCCTGTCCGATAAAGATATGGATGCGCTTATAACAGAGGCCCTGCGTATGGTCGGCGAGTTTATGGACATTGATCAGATTCTTATGCTTGTAACGGAAGATAATGGTATTTCTTATACCTGCAGGAATGCGTGGTTGAATCCAAAGTTTAAACTGTCAAGCCGGATTGGCGTAACTTTTTCAGTAGCCAAACCTGTTGTGGACATCGTTCAGAAGGTTAAAGAGAGAGAATATTTTTATGTGACTTCTAATGATCCTGACGTGAGGGAAGCTGTTGCGCCATACAGGTCTGATTTTTACAATTATTTGTTAGTATTTATATTTCTTGGCGATAAATTACATGCCATCATTGATTTTTCTTTAATGGAGGAAGACATCCAATGGGATCAGGAAAAAATCAATATGGCTGCTTATATGGCAAACATACTTAGTAGCGCTTTGAATAAACGTACTGCGGAGTTCCAGTTGATTGCGGCAAAGGAAGCGGCCGAACAGAGCAACCGTTCAAAAGGGGTATTCCTGGCCCATATGAGCCACGAGATACGCACCCCAATGAACGCGATTTTGGGTATTTCGGAAATTCAACTGCGAAACAAAACAATTTCGCCGGACGCGGAGGAAGCCTTTAAACAAATATATGATTCGGGAAATTTACTGCTCAACATTATCAACGATATCCTTGACTTGTCCAAAGTTGAAGCCGGCAAATTGGAAATCGTTCCGGTTATATACAACATTCCAAGCCTGATCAATGACGCTGTACAGCTTAACCGGCTGCGTTATGAAAGCAAGCCGATAGAATTTATAATCAATGTTGATGAGAACACGCCGCTCAAACTGTACGGCGATGAACTTCGCATAAAGCAAATTTTAAACAATCTGCTTTCCAACGCTTTCAAATACACCGACAAAGGGAAAATCGAACTGTCGGCTTACGCCGAACATGGGGAAAAAGAAACTGTTACGCTAATTCTTAAGGTAAGCGATACAGGGCAGGGCATGAAAGCAGACCAAATCGACAGGCTTTTCGATGAATATTCGCGTTTTAATATGCAGACAAACCGCAATATTTCAGGCGTGGGACTGGGAATGAACATCGTTAAGCGCCTTATTGACATGATGGGCGGACAGATTTCTGTGGAGAGCGCGGTAGGAATAGGCACAACTTTTACCGTGCGCTTGCCGCAGGAAAGCGTCGGCTCAGCCGTATGCGGGACAGAGCTTGCCGAAAGTTTACGTGATTTTAGTTTTTACAGCATGTCGATTTCAAAGAAAGCGCAGATTGTATGCGAGTATATGCCCTATGGCAGTGTCCTGATCGTAGATGATGTCGCGTCGAATCTTTATGTCGCCAAAGGACTGCTGACGCCTTACGGATTGAGGATTGAAACAGCCGCAAGCGGGATCGAAGCCGTTGAAAAAATAAAAAACGGCGGCGTATACGACATTGTGTTTATGGATCACATGATGCCAATAATGGACGGCATGGAAGCGGTAAAGATTATACGCGGCATGGGATATACGCGCCCTGTTATCGCTCTGACCGCAAACGCCGTTATCGGGCAGTCGGAAGTGTTTTTGGCAAACGGCTTCGACGGCTTTATATCCAAGCCGATTGATTCACGCGAACTGGACGCTTCCTTGAAAATTTTTATACGCGATAAACAGCCGCGCGAAGTTATCGAAGCGACGCGGCGGGAACAGCATGAAAGAGAAACTGAAGTTACCGCTGCCGCCGCTGAAAAAGCAAAGGAAATATCCGAGATTAGCAAATATTTTATATTGGACGGCGAAAACGCCATAAAAGTTATTGAAGAAGTATACACAAAACTTCCTGCTTCCGATGCCAAGGCAGTTGATTCTTACATCATCGCGGTGCATGGAATGAAAAATGTTCTCGCCAATATAGGCGAGACGGAACTGTCCGGCGCCGCGTATAAGCTGGAACAGGCGGGAAAAGCGCGGGATTTCGCCGTAATAACGGAAGAAACCCCGGCGTTTTTGGACGCGCTTCGTTTTTTAATCGGCAAACTAAAACCTTCGGGCGGCGACGAAACAACTGAAATTTCAGACGGCGACGCGGTTTATCTGCGTGAAAAGTTACTCGAAATTAAAACGGCGTGTGAGAAATTCGATATAGAAGCCGCCAAAAACGCGCTTGGCGATTTACAGCGAAAAGCATGGCCGCGTAATGTAAATGAAACATTAGACGAAATTTCCGTGCATTTGCTTCACAGCGCGTTCAAGAAAGCCGCGGCAGTCGTGGAAAACACGGTAACATAACGGACGGGATGGAGATCGTGTAATGAGCGACTGGAATGTCTTTGACAATATTCTGAAAAAGCCCACACGCATCATCGTTATCTTTTATTCCATTCAGGAAATGATTTTTTACACCATCTTCTATCCCGGCAATTATTTTGTCTGGCTCTGCCGCGCCATAGCCGGCGTTGTTATGGTGTCGCTGATTATTCTTTTAACAAGAATAAAGGGATTATCAAACCGGCAGTTGTCAATAATCGTACCGTGTTCCATAGCTATTGTGGAAATCATCACCTGTTTGATTGTGCATGTAGACAAACAGCTCTATATTTTTTTAATGGGCATCGCGCTTCTCAGTCTGACCTATATTGATACCGTGGGACTGCTTGTTACGATTCTGCTTACCTGCACAACATACGCTATTATCACAATGGGATTTCGCATACCGCAGACAGGCGCGGAATTCCATTTCGAATATGATCTGTCCAGCGTGATCAGCCTTACCACCATCGACTTTTTGATTTTCCTGCTTGGGAAATTTTCGATAGGAGCGCTTGACCGTTCACGGCGAACGGGGCAGACGTTTGACAGTATTTTGGAAATATCGCCGAATTTAATCACGATTGTAAACGACAATGCAAAGGTTGAGTATATAAGCAAATCACTAACGGAGCTTCTCAAATTTGAGAATCAACAGAGCGCAATCGGACTGCCGTTTACAGATCTATTTTCAACTGCGGAACAAAAGGTTTTCTTTAACAGGTTGCTGCGGCGCAAATGCCCCATTGAAGAAACTTTCAATCTTGATATAAACGGCAAACGCCGCTGGTTTATTATCCGCTCCGCCGCTATTGGAGGAAGCGAAGTCGCGCGCCTGTTTGAATCTGTGGAAATTACGCGCATTGTGGAACTTCAGCTTGCCGCCGAAGCCGCTTCCAGATCGAAAGGAATATTCCTCGCGCAAATGAGCCACGAGATACGCACTCCCATGAACGCGATTTTAGGCGTTTCGGAAATCCAACTGCGAAATAAATCACACACGCCTGACGCGGAAGAAGCCTTCAAACAAATATACGATTCGGGAAATTTACTGCTTAATATTATCAACGGCATACTCGACTTTTCCAAAATCGAAGCCGGTAAACTGGAAATCGTTCCGGTTAAATACGACGTTCCTAGCCTTCTCAGCGACGCCGTACAGTTAAACCGTCTGCGGTATGAAAGCAAACAGATAGAATTCAAACTCAGCGTGGACGAAAACACGCCGCTTGAGCTGTACGGCGACGAGCTTCGCATAAATCAAATACTGAATAATCTGCTTTCCAACGCTTTTAAATATACGGACAAAGGAACAATTGAACTGTCGGTTTACCCGGAAAAAGGGAACGACGAAGATACCGTAACGCTTGTTTTAAGGATAAGCGACACGGGACAGGGAATGAAAGAAGATCAAGTTAAAAGACTTTTTGATGAATATGTCCGCTTTAACATGGAAACAAACCGCAGTATTCCGGGTACGGGACTGGGAATGAGCATCGTCAAGCGCCTTATTGATATGATGGGCGGACAGATTTTAGTGGATAGCGCAGTCGGAAAAGGAACGACCTTTACCGTGCACCTGCCGCAAAAAAGCATCGGTTCAAGTATTTGCGGAGCCGAAATTGCGGAGAGTCTGCGGGAATTTAAATTTCACAGTACGCCGATCTCAAAAAAGACGCAGATCGTATACGAGTATATGCCGTACGGCAGCGTTCTGGTTGTTGATGATATCACGTCGAATCTTTATGTCGCCAAAGGGCTGTTGACTCCTTATGGATTACGGATTGAAACGGCGGAAAGCGGAATCGAAGCCATTGAAAAAATAAAATCAGGAAACAAATACGACATTATATTCATGGATCACATGATGCCTATAATGGACGGCATAGAAACGGTAAAGAACATACGCGGCATGGGATATACGCACACTATCATCGCTCTTACGGCAAACGCCGTTGTCGGGCAGTCGGATATGTTTTTGGCTAACAGATTTGACGGCTTTATATCCAAGCCGATTGATTCGCGCGAACTGAACGCGGTACTGTATCGTTTTATTCGCGATAAACAGCCGCGCGAGGTTATCGAAGCGACGCGGCGCGAACAGCATGAATACGTTCAAAACAATAATCAAATGTCTGAAATAAAAAAATATGTCGTATCGGACGCTGAAAACGCAGTAAAAACGCTGGAAGAAGTATATGTGAAACTGGACGCTTCCAACACGGCGGCTATCGATCGTTATATTACCGCAGTACATGGAATCAAAAGCTCCCTTGCCAACATCGGTGAGACAGAACTATCCACCGCCGCGTTAAAACTGGAACAGGCGGGAGACGCGCGGAATTTCGCCGTAATAACGGAAGAAACCCCGGCATTCTTAGATGCGCTCCGTTTTTTAATCGACAAACTCAAATCCTCAGTCAATGACGAACCGATTGAAATTTCCGGCGAAGACACGGTTTATCTGCATGAAAAGTTACTCGAAATTAAAACGGCGTGCGAAAAATTTGACATAACAGCCGCCAAAAACGCGCTTGGCGATTTACAGCAAAAAGCATTGCCGCGTCAGATAAACGAGACGTTAGACGAAATCTCTGTGCATTTGCTTCACAGCGCGTTCAAAAAAGCCGCCACTGCCGCGGAAAACACGGCGAAAACGCTAACGCCTTAATAGTTCCACGTCTACTATTTGTCAATAGCCAATTTTTTCCGCTCCCCATCTGCGGCGGTTTTTATCATCGCTTTTAGAGGGGCAAGAAGCTCATCGGGCAAGACCGCCAAATCGTCCTTATTTTGCTATTCATGGCTTGGAAATGTTCAATCATACATTGTATAATATTGAAATAAATGTTATAATTACTTGAATATTGTACAAAAAGGAGTTTGAAAAAGTAATGAAAATTAGAAAATCTATTTACACAAAAAACAGGATACGTCCCAATTTTTTACACCTTTTTTGTTGATTTTATCAATTGCGGCAATTCAACCCTGTTTTTCATCAGGTTCATCGGAAAAAAATACCACAGCAGACGGAACAGTTATTTCCGCCCGCGGCGCTCTGGGAAGGCTGGAAACCGCCCCTTCCGGTCCATTATTTACCGGAGACGGAGGCAAAAATATCCGGCTCGCCGTCATCGCTCCGCAAGTTCAGGGAGAAACGCCGGCATATCTGCCAATATACATTCAGGGATTGTTGAACAACAATTTCAGCAAATATTCCGCCATTAACCTGATAGACCGGCAGAACCTTGACAGAATAATCTCAGAACAAAAAATTGCGGCAAGCGGAAACTATTCGGATAATGATTTTGTCAGAATAGGAAATTTAACCAACGCTCAATATTTTCTTTTTGGAATCATTCAAAAACTTTCAGGAGACACATACTCTTTGCAGCTTTCCATAACGGATTCCAGCACAGGGGTACGCAGGGCAAATTTCATGAAGAACGGTTCCCTTAGCCAGCTTGAGGGAAGTGGAACGCTTATAAATGAAGCGACTGCCGACATGCTTTCCCAACTGGGAATTCAATTAACAGAAACAGGAAAACAAACTCTGCTGGCTGGAAATACCTCTGTAGTGAAAGCGGAAGCCGGGTTAGCAAGAGGCATAACAGCCCAAGCCGGCGGTTCGGAAGTAGAGGCTCTGTTTAATTTCACACAGGCGATCACTTTTGATCCTTCCAAAATAGAAACACTATCGCGGCTCAATACACTTTCCTCGACCATAAGCGACGGGACAATCAGCCAGAGGATAGTAACAGACATACAGGCGCGTACCAGTTGGCTTAACGCGTTTAAAGAAACGGCGCGTTTTTTCAACGACCATCCGCCCTTTGAAATAATTTTTGATCCTAATTTGATACAGATAGGACAAACAGATTACGCTAAGAATACCGCGAATATCGGAATGCGAATCGCGCTATATCCTTCGCAGGCAGGTTTCGACGCGTTGAACGCGCTGTTGGAAGGGCTTGAAAAAACAGGAAGACGCGAAGTGTGGGGATTTTCCGGCTGGCCTTTGATGGATGTTTCCCCGAAAACAGCTGGAACCGTGGTATTTGACGGCAAGCGTTCGTTCAGTTATAAGGTGGATGTCTCGCTTGTTAATGAAAATAATAAAACTCTCGGTAACAGTAGCATTACTCTAACTACTGAATCGATAATCTTTTCCGCCGGAGATAGAAAAGTAACGCATCCGGGCAGTGTATATAATGTAGTGAGTTTCCAGAATGTAAAAGCGGAAGATTTAACGCCGACACTGACTATTGTGATAAAAGCGGTTAACGGTATTTCTTCGCGCAATCTAAACGCTTCAGGTTATATGAAGATAGAAACGGGGGATTTGGAAAAACTAGAAACAGCAGAACAGCAAGCACAGCAACGACAAGAAACGTCAGAACGGCGAGCACAGCAACAACGGGAAGCGGAAAGACAGCAGGCACAAGCTCAAAAAGAACGTGAGGCGGCAACAAGAAAACAGGAAAGAGAATATTTAAGAGATGTATGGTTTTGGGGGTACAATTACGCATTTAATATACCCATCGGGGCTACATTGGGACTATTTAGTTTTTACTTATCATTTAATTATGGTTCTTCTGAATTTATAGATGCTTCTAACGAAAGAAAAACTGAACATCAACTAGAATGGATTATCGGTTATTCAATCCCAATAAATAGATATTTTAGAATACCAGTAGGTATTGGATCTCATCATAAATTTAATAATAATGAATCGTGGAATAGTTTTTCTGTTGAAGCAGGTTTAACATTTGTTATTATTGAATTTCTTTATATTTCTTCCACTTATAGGCTTATACTACCAGATATAACACATGGTTTCACGATTGGAATTGGGTTTTTTCACTATTAAGGAAACATCTATTCTTGTATGAGGATGGGAGAATAATTTTGTGTTGTAAGAGGAGAAAATTGTGGACAAAGAAGGTAAGTACAAGGAGGAGACAGCAAAATGTTGGTTATGAATAAAAAGTATAATTCATCAGGACTCTCAGTAACAAGAGTTTTATTCATAGAGTACTTTTCCTTTTGTTAAAATGATATTTTCAATACCGTTTGGGTTTTTAATATCATAAAATATTTCTTCGTTGTATACCAACACCTCAGCAGGGATAATATTATTCAAAAATAAATTACGCGCTATTTTCAAATATGTACCGGATCGGTCTAAATTACTCCCAATAATAACGCACAAATCGACATCGCTTTTTTTTGTCGGTTTTCCGTAGGCATAAGAGCCAAAAAGATATATTTTTTTTATCGTTCCCGGTTTTACGCTGTCAAGGATAAGCGAGCGTATGAGGGAAATTTTATCGGCGAAAGGAGGGACTGCGCGTTTTTTTACCGTTGGCGCTTTGGGGGTATTTTTTTTGCGAACGACGATCTTTTCCATAATATATCCTATTACTCTCTAAATATATGTTACCGCTTCTTTTTTGTCAACGGCACACGCGCCCTTTACATCCCAATCTTCTGCCCCGCCCTAAAAACCCGCTCCAAATGCGGTTTCCAATTCTGTTCACGCTGTTCCTTCTCGCGGCTGGTTGCGTCAAGGATGATCAGTTCTTTTTCTTTGACGCGATCAAAAAGACGGTCGTAAAGCATCACTTTCTCAAGCGCGCCATAAATGCCTGTTTGGTGAAAATACTCCATCGTGTTTCCGGCGGAGAGAATTACAAGCCCTTTTTCAAGCTGTTTCATGGCGCGGTTTTCTCCGTAGGCGAAACCGTATGTCCACACGCGGTCAAACCAGCCGACAAGTTTCGCCGGAGCGTCCGACCAGAACAACGGAGAAATAAACGCAATCGCGTCGCTTGAATTGATCTTCTCCTGTTCGGCAATTACATCGGCGGGAAGCGACAATTCCCTGCGGTAATACGCTTCGCGCAGGTATTCATCTTCGCTCATGTCGGTTTTAAAATTCATTTTGTATAAATCGGATAGCACATAACGATGCCCTGCGCTTTCAAGTCCCGCGATAAAACTGTCGCGGACTTCCTTTGTAAAAGAATCTTCGCTTGGGTGTGCGTAAACAATAAAAACGCGCATAACTAAATTTCACTTTTCGGCGGCACAGAATCCTCAGATGGGATTTTTGACAAACAAAAATCATACACTTTCTGCGCCATTATCACAGCTTGTTCTGTAATTTTTTCATCCACAGCCAGCTCATTTGGGTAACGAGTTTCCACTCCATACGGGGTTAAACGCGCGCAATATTCTTTAATTGCGGAATATTCACTATTCTGTTCAATACATAGATTGCACAATTCAACTAGATTATGGGTTTTTGGAGGTTCCATATCCAAATAAACTAAATATGCTTTAAGCGCTGTCTCGGCGCTCTGTTGGCATAAATAACATACAATTTCTGTTTGTTTGGGGTGTAGATCATAAAAAGAATGACGTGCGACTATCAGGTTATTTTGCGAATGACGCAGCCAATCATAAACTAATTTAATGTCGCTCATATAGTACAATTCCCTTGCTGGAGATGGTTCTCTCCATTGTTGGCTGTGTTTTTCGCCATTCATAACGTGTTCTGTAATTTGCCAATATATCAACAGGTATATGTTTGGTATCGCAAAGATTACAATAAATTTCCTGTAAAACTAAAATCGGTTTTTCAGTGCCATCTTTTAGCACTATATAAAAATCATAATCGCTGTTTTTATTTGGATTCCCATAAGCATAGGAACCGAAAAGAATGATTTTTTCACAACTATCGCCTACTGTATTGAGAATATTATCCTTAATGGCAATTATATCTTCATTTATCATATTTCTTATTATGAATGTGGCGCGTAAAGTTGTCAAGGTTTTTCATCCGGCGCGGATAAAATTTTCAGTACTCTGCTCAGAATGGGAATAACGACAACGAGTCCCGCTATTTCCGACACAGGTCTCGCAAGCTGAATGCCGTCCAGTCCCAAAAGAGGTCCCAAAATAAAAAGGCTCGGTATTAAAAAAAGTCCCTGACGCGAAAGGGCGACAATGCTGGCTTCCAGAGCTTTGCCCATTGTCTGCGTCATCATGTTCACCATTATTATTCCTGCCGCGAAGGGAAGACTCATACATTGCAGTCTTAACCCAAACGCGCCTATGGCAATTACATCCAAATCGTCTTTTCGGAACAGGGTGATAATTTCAGGCGCGAATATCGCCATGGCGATTGAAATTAAAAAAAGCGCACCGGTGCAGAAGCGGACGCAGAACCAGAAAGCTTTTTTTACGCGGCTGTAAAGTTTTGCGCCGTAGTTAAAACCGCACACTGGCTGAAAACCTTGACCAAAGCCAAGAACAACCGAAGTCGCGAACATGGAAAGCCGATTGGAAATTGAAATCGCGGCGATTGCCGCGTCTCCGTAGGGACGCGCGAAGTGATTAATAAGAAGCGATGCGACGCTCATAAGACCTTGACGAAGAAGCGCGGGAATTCCTCCTCGGAACATTTCAACGTAACGCGAAACGGAAGGGGAAAAATTCTTGAACTTGATCTGTATGTTGCCTTTTCTGGTTGTGCCGTAAAAAAAGAGTATCGTAAAACTTACGATTTGACTGATCATTGTAGCTATTGCCGCGCCCTTTACACCTAACTTAAAAACAAAAATAAAAAGCGGGTCAAGAAAAATATTTAAGACTGCGCCCGATAACATTCCCGTCATCGCGATAGCCGCGCTTCCCTGAAAACGCAACTGCTGATTTAAAACCGTTGCCGCAACCATCCAAGGAGAAGCCAGCAGAATGAAAAAAATGAACTCCTTTGCGAAAGGCTTGATCGTCTGCGTTGCGCCGAGTCCTTCAACAAGCGTACCAAGCGCCGTAAGCCCCATACTTGCGATAACTGCCATGACAACAAAACCGCTAATCAAGCCCGTTACCGCCATGCGCGACGCGCCGTCCGTATCCTGCGCTCCCAACGCGCGCGCCATGTAATTCCCCGTCCCCTGCCCGAAGAAAAAACCCAGCGCCTGAATAACTGCCATCAGCGGAAACGCTATTCCCACCGCCGCCACCTGACTTGTCCCCAAAGAACTGACAAAATAAGTGTCCGCCATGTTGTACAGCGCGGTAGTTATCATAATGGCGATGCTGGGTCCGGCAAGGCTGAGTACAAGCCTTTCAACAGGCGCGGTTGTCATTTTGACAAATTTTTCGCTTGTTACGGGAGCGTCAATATCGGACATAATTCAGTATATCCATTAATGCCTATTCATGTAATTACCTAAAGTTTAATTCTGTGATATAATAAAAATGTAAATTATTTTTAAGGAGAGTATTTATGAAGAAATGGGTTTGTTCAGTATGCGGTTATGTTCACACGGGAGACAGCGCGCCTGACGCCTGCCCTCAGTGCAAAGCTCCGTCATCCAAGTTCAAGGAGCAGACGGCTGACGGCGGCTTCGCAGCCGAGCATGTAGTCGGCGTCGCGAAAGGAGTGGACGCGGATATCGTAAAAGATTTGCAGGCGCATTTTAACGGCGAATGTTGCGAAGTGGGAATGTACCTCGCGATGAGCCGTGTCGCCGAGCGCGAAGGTTATCCCGAAATCGCCGACGCTTTCAAGCGTTACGCGTTTGAAGAAGCCGAACACGCCGCAAAATTCGCGGAACTGTTAGGTGAAGTGATAACGGACAGCACGAAGAAAAACCTCCAGATGAGGGTGGAAGCCGAACACGGCGCGTGCGCTGGCAAAACTGACATCGCCAAACGCGCAAAAGAAAAAAATCTCGACGCTATTCACGACACGGTGCATGAAATGGCGAGGGACGAAGCGCGTCACTGCGCGGGATTCCGCGGGCTGTTGAAAAGATACTTTTAATTCGCATTTAAAATCGCAGAGGCGTTGTTTGCGTCTCTGCGTAAAATCTTCAAAGCAAAGCGGCTTGACATTTTTTAATATCCGTTACATCATCAAAAAATGTCTGACATTAAAAAATTTGCGGGTTCCGATATTGAGATTGCCCAGTCGGTGTATCCCGGACACGCGCTTCACATAAAAGACGTGGCGAAAAAAGCCGGTATTCCCGACGAATTTATCGAATACTATGGGAAACACAAGGCAAAAATCAACCTCAATTTCCTTCAGGAAAAACAGAATCAAAAAGACGGAAAACTCATTCTGGTAACCGCCGTCAACCCAACTCCCGCCGGAGAGGGCAAGACCACAACAACCGTCGGCGTGGCGGACAGTCTCAATTTGATTGGGAAAAAAACGATGGTCGCGCTGAGGGAACCTTCGCTGGGACCGATCTTCGGCGTGAAGGGCGGAGCCGCCGGCGGCGGATGGGCGCAAGTTATCCCGATGGAAGACATCAACCTGCACTTTACAGGCGACTTTCACGCAATCGCTGCGGCAAACAATTTGTTAGCCGCAATGATAGACAACCACATCTATCATCAAAATACGCTTAACATCGATCCGCGTAAAATTGTGTGGCGGAGATGCGTCGATATGAACGACCGCCAGCTTCGCTTTGTCGCGGACGGTCTGGGCGGAAGGACAAACGGTTTCCCGCGCGAGGACGGCTTCGACATCACCGCCGCTTCGGAGATAATGGCGATCCTCTGCCTTGCTTCGGACATTGACGATCTTAAAACGCGGCTGGGGCGCGTGATAGTCGGTTACACATACGGCAGTAAAACCGACGGCAGTGAACAGCCCATAACGGCAGCACAGCTTAACGCGCAGGGAGCAATGGCGGCGCTCTTAAAAGACGCGCTCAAACCAAACCTTGTGCAGACGCTTGAAGGCAACCCCGCTTTTATTCACGGCGGACCTTTCGCGAACATCGCGCACGGCTGTAATTCAATTATGGCGACGCGCCTCGCGCTCAAGTGTGCGGACTATGTTGTTACCGAAGCCGGCTTTGGCGCGGACTTAGGCGCGGAAAAATTTCTTGACATTAAATGCCGTTTCGCGGGGTTAAAGCCGTCGGCAGTAATAATTGTCGCTACTGTCCGCGCGCTTAAATTCCACGGCGGGGCGCACAAAGGCGATTTGGAAAAAGAAGACCTCGCCGCGCTTGAAGCGGGAATGCCAAACCTTTTACAGCACGTTGAAAATATCACGCAAGTTTATAAACTTCCGGCGGTGGTCGCGATTAACGCCTTCTCCAAAGACACGGCGGCTGAAATTGAACTGGTAGAAAAAAAATGCAAGGCGTTAGGCGTCAATGTCGCAATCTCGGAAGTTTGGGCAAAAGGCGGCGAAGGCGGAATAAAACTCGCCGAAGAAACAGCGCGTCTTTGCGAACAGTCCAATAATTTTGAATACTCCTACGATGTCAATATGTCAATCGAAGAAAAAATCGAAGCTGTCGCGAAAAAAATCTACCGCGCCGACAACGTCGTCATTCTTCGCGACGCTCTGAAACACATCCGGCAGATTGAAAAATTGGGACTTGATAAACTGCCGGTCTGCATGGCAAAAACCCAGTACAGTTTTTCAGACGACGCTTCGTTGTTGGGCGCGCCTCGCGGATGGCGGCTGCACGTAAGAGACGTGAAAATTTCGGCGGGCGCGGGCTTTATCATCGTCTTCACAGGCGAAATCATGACCATGCCGGGTCTTCCGCCTGTCCCCTCCGCAGAGAAGATCGATATTGACAGTAACGGAAAAATTTCAGGATTGTTCTAGGAAATTATCGCAAAATTTTGTGAAATTACAGCGACGGCAGCGGAAGATCCCGCATTGAGTAGGCAGCCATTACTTCATCTAAATCTTTAACTATTTTTCTGTCAATAAATCCTTTTTCCGCCATGTCGTACAATATCGGCATTGTTTCATCGTGACTGCGTGCGGGGTGGTATGGACGTTCTTCGCAGACAGCCTGATAAATATCAATGCAAGCCAAAAGCCGCGAATTAAAATCAAGTTCAACATCGCTTTTTTTCAGGGGATAACCTGTTCCGTCAAGTTTTTCGTGATGTTCGCACGCCCAGCGGTGGATTTCTCCCAGCCCTTCAACTTCGCTCAGCCAATCATGCGTATGGCGCACATGATCCATAATTATTCTGTATTCTTCTTTATCAAGTTTATCCGGTTTTTCCAGTACTTGCAAAGGCGTAGCGATTTTACCTATGTCGTGTAACGCCGCCGATAGATAAAGTTTTGTTTTCTCCTCTCTTGTGTAATTGTAATAGCCGCCCATAAACCATGCGCGGTTGGCTATCTGCTCCGTATGTTTGCGCGTAAACTTCGACTTACAGTCAATAATATGCGCTATGAACCGCGCAAGCCGCAGAACGCTTTCGTCTTCCATTTGTGTTTTCCATGGGGGGGTTAACTGCCGCACGGTAATATGTATATTTTCGTCTCGCAGGCTTTCCAGCGTTTCGCCGTCCATTATATCCAATAACTTTTCAAATGCGCTTTTTGTGGAAAATTTGCCTATACAAGCGGCGATTTTATTTCGGAGTTTACCCAACTCGTTAGGTGATATTCGCCGTAAGTTATTCATAACGTCAATCATGTCGGCTGCGCCTATCAGCGCGGCTTCATGTGGAAATTCACGCACTTTAAAAGGTCCTTTTCCATTTTCGCATGAATGATGATGCAGTATATACCCGTCAATATTTTTCTTGAACGGCAGCCATTCAACATTACGCTGACCATATTCACAATGGGGCTTTAAATCTATTTTTTTATACCCCCCAAGCCTATGGGTCAAATTATACTCCGTCAGCGCATTGTCGTGAAAAAGAGCGCAAAAGAAAAGCGCCAGCAGGGAATCGTCGTCATATCCTGTTTTCTTTCCCATCTTGGCGCATAACGCTGCAACGCGCAGACTGTGGTATTCGCTTGCGCCGGCAAGTTCCGCTTCAATAATATCGAATGCCTTTGAGAACATAATGCACAGTGAATCCATCGCTATTTCCATATCAATACCGCTGTTTTTAACTTTTATTTTTAAGAAATTTGCCCAGCTCAACGTCGGCGGATTTGATATGCTTTACAATCCAGTTAATAAGAGAGTTATTCAAATCCATTGTAAATTTAAGCGAATGACCGTTGTCGGCAAATTCTTTTTTTAATTTTTGAAATTCGCTGATATAAAGCTCATGCAATTTTTTATGCGATTCATATTCAGGGTATTTGTTTTTCTTTTGCAGTTCTTCTTCGTCGGCAAAATGCTTTATAATGTATTCTTCCAACAAATCCATCGTTTTTTGCGTTTCTTCCTTTGAAGCGACATCGTGCCCCATTGACATCAAGGCGTTCAGTCTGTTAACTAACTCCATGTGCTGAGAATCAATTTCCAAAACGCCGACTTCCATATCTTTTGATAAAGTTACCATTTTAAGCTCCTCCATTTGATAAATTATCATAATAACATTACCTTGTCAAGTATTTTTGATCGTTTTTATCATGCTATTTTGACATATTAAGCGGATACCAAAATTATTACACCTAAAATATTTTGCTTTAACTTTTTAACGTTTAAACAAAAGCACGATTGAATGCCATATCCGCTTGAAGATGTTTCCTTTTTCGTAAGCGCGCACGGTTACAAGGGGCGTACGGCTCAATTCTCCGTATTCGTCGGAAATGGCAAGGTAGCCAACCGGGAAACCTTCGGGAAGAGGGGCGATCAGTCTGGACGAAATAACAGTTCTGTAATCAAGAGTACCGGCGCGATCAATAGGAGAGGTAAAATCGGGCGAATCCGCGAGTACAAGTTCCGCTGTTTTTTCCCTACCCTTCCACAGACGCGCGCTTTCAATCTGCCCGACTATTGGGCGCACCGTTTTAAAATTGTCAAACGCCCATGAAAGCAGGCACTCTCCGTCCGCGTCGCGGATACGGACGCCGCTTGGTTCAGCCGGCGCGCCGAGAATGACGGCTATAAAGCGTGTTCCGTTCCTGCTCGCGGTAAGGGCGGTATTGTAGCCCGCTTCGTCAATGTAGCCTGTTTTAAGTCCGTCAACGCCGGGAAAAGTTTTTAATAGACTGTTACGATTTTCCTGTGTAATTGTGTGCGGATTGTCGCGGAAGGTTTTCGGTACGTTATCCGCCATTGGATAAGAGAAGACTGGCACGGAATGAAAATCCGTAAGGCTCTGCGGATGAAGTTTTATATACTGATAGCAAAAATACGCGAACTCATCCGCCGTTGTCATATTGTCTTCTGAAATGCCGGACGCTTCTACAAAGCGCGTAACGTTCAGTCCCATGCGGCGCGCTTCCGCAGTCATCAGGGCGGCAAAATTTTCCATGCTTGGCGCAAGCCGCAGAGCCGCAGCGACAGCGGCATCGTTGCCTGAAGAGACGGCAAGTCCGAGCATGATTTCACGTAACGTTACAATCTGCCCCGGAGCGAGAAACATCAAACTTGAACGCGGCGGCTGGCTCTGCGCCCAGCTTGCAACTGTTACTGGAATAATTTCATCGTAAGAAGCGCGTCCCGCTTCGATTTCTTTCATGAGAAGGTGCAGAGTCATTAATTTGGCGAGGGACGCGGGAGGTATTTCTTCATCGGGAGCTTTTGAATAAAGAAGCGCGCCTGTTTCCGCATCAATTAAAACAGCCGATCTTGAAACAATTTCGGGCGCGTTTGCAACGTAGGGAATAAGCAGGGACGGCGTGTGGAAATACTGAGCAAAGAGGCAAAAAGGTAAAAAGAGAGCAAACCAAAAAAGACAGAATATTTTTTTTCTCATGACTGTATCAGGTTAAAACTCAGCCTGCCCTACCGCGCGAGGATAGGGAATTACATCGCGAATGTTCGCCATGCCGGTAACGTACTGGATGAGCCGCTCAAAGCCAAGCCCAAATCCCGCGTGGGGAACTGTCCCGTAACGGCGCAGGTCGAGATACCATGAATAATCCTCCGGTTTAAGACCCATTTCTTTCATCCGGCAGGTGAGTTTTTCCAAATCGTCTTCGCGCTGTGAGCCGCCGATAATTTCACCTAACCGGGGAACAAGCACGTCCATTGCGCGGACTGTCTTGTTGTCATCGTTCATTTTCATATAAAAAGCTTTTATCTCTTTCGGATAATCGGTAACGATTACGGGACCGCCCGCGACTTTTTCCGTTAAAAACTTTTCATGCTCGCTCTGTAAATCGCATCCCCAGCGCGGTTGGAACTCAAAAAGCCCTTTGTTATTCGCCGCCGCTTTTTCCAGCTCTTTAACCGCGTCGGTGTATGTGATATGTGCGAATTTCGCGTCCGCTACCTGCCTCAGATTTTCAATTATCCCTTTTTCTATATATGCATCAAAAAATTTCAGTTCATCCGCGCATTCATTAAGAGCGGCGTTAAAAATATATTTAAGAAAATCTTCGGCTAACGCCATGTCGTCATCAAGCTGGGCGAACGCGATTTCC
>JAISSH010000058.1 GCA_031273265.1 Treponema sp. | reverse complement strand
GGCGGACATTCGCCGTTCATAAACTCGCGCGGATAGGTAACGCCCGACACAACATTTTCATGCACCGAGTTGACATCGCCGTTCCAGTTGAGTTCGTAGGTCATCACCGAGCCGGGCGCGTGGATAACGCCAGCAGGAGAATACCAGCCCGATCCCAATTCGATGCGCCACGCGCGTGAAAGTTCCGTTATGCGATTATCGCCCTTGTTGTAATCACGAAGGCGCTGTTTGACTTCTTCAGGGTTGGTATCGGGGTCGTAACCAAAATAGGTCGCGTTAATCTCGCCTGTGTGGCTGGCAAACTGCCGAGGGAAGTAGTAACACTCGGGCTTGCCCAGCTTGCCGACTCTGGCGGCGGCTTCCATGTCGAGATGCAGATGATGAAAGAGAGGCGTTTTTAAATCATAAAATTTGGAGAACACCGGAAAGCCGCCGTATTTATCCATCAGTTCCTTTCCGATAATCGCCGCGCCCAGCGCCGCAATCGCGTCTTTCAGGCTGAACTTTTCGTCAGTACCGTAATCAATGGCGACAAAACTCAAACCCTCTTCCGGTCCTGCAAGCGGCCCGTTCTGCGCGATATTCGTGGAAGCCATCCAACGCTCTTTTATCGAGCCGCGCTCAAGACCGTAGGCAAAATAATCATCAGGATGCAATCTGAGCCGCCTGCCCTCAACGCCAAATGGCCGCGGAATAAAATTCGGGTTTAGACGAAAAACGCCTTCTCCCTTTTGCAGGGTTTTTTCAATTAATTCTTTGTTCGCCATAAAACACCTCCGTTTAATTGGGCATAGAATATTTTCAGATACAATAGGCAGGTTGTCAAGCAAACACTTCCGGTTGGAAAATTATTCAGGTTCGGCGTACCTTGTACTGCGAATAACTTCCGGTCATAATGAGATATGAAATCTATAACAAAAGAATTGTGGTTTAACACCAAAAAACCGCGTGAATTCATCAATATTACAGGTGAAGTTGAAGCCCTGCTGAGGGAATCGGGTATTCAGGAGGGGTTGTGCCTCGCAAACGCGATGCACATTACCGCCAGCGTCTTTATCAATGACGATGAGTCTGGCCTGCACCACGACTTTGACGTGTGGCTGGAAAAACTCGCCCCACACGAGCCGGTTTCGTCCTACCATCACAACACCGGCGAAATAAACGCAGACGCTCACCTGAAACGGCAGATCATGGGGCGCGAAGTAGTTGTCGCCGTCACCGACGGCGCACTTCACCTCGGCCCATGGGAGCAGATTTTCTACGGCGAGTTTGACGGCCAGCGCAGGAAGCGCGTGTTGATTAAGATTATTGGGGAATAGCGGGACTCTTGTATTAAGGGCAGGTTTTGGATATATTGAAAATACAGCCGGCGTGGCGGAATGGCAGACGCGGTAGACTCAAAATCTACTGTCCGCGAGGATGTATGAGTTCAAGTCTCATCGCCGGTAAATTGTTTTTAAAACCGTCGCCGCCTCATTAACAAGAATTTGTATATCAATAACAACAAAAACAAGAAACGGCAGACATCATACAACGTATGGTGCCTGCCGCCATTTGTGAAAAGAGAGCGTAACCTATTCTATGTGGCTATGCTAACTCCTAAAACAACCACAAAAGCCAAACCCGCGATTGGGACCGAAATTACCACGGTCTGGTACGCGATTGTTGCGTCCCGGGCCGAAGTTTCCGCGATTGGGGCCGAAATTATCATTTCGCAATCCGAATTCGGGGCTGGGTCCGGTCGCGGCTAGATCATACGATTTACCGGCAACGGTAATTTTTACGGGACGAATAATATTTCTGAATATATATCCTTCGACAGAAACATTTGCTCCTTCCTTTAATTCGCTAATAAAGCCGGTATAACGATTCAAACCGGGGACAAGGTAGACAGAATCACCGCTTTGCAGAGCGATAAATCCCTTCTCCAATTTTAAAGTTCCCTCAACGGTTGTTGAATTGTCATTACGATCACGTTCACGCTGTCTGTCATTCCTTGATTGGGCGGAAACCGTACCAGCCAGTAAAACGGCAATGACCATAAAAATAACTGATTTTTTCATACAAACCTCCATCGTTATTATTCAAATATATAACCAAAAAAACAAAAATGTGTTACACTTTATCAAATGAAATATTTTTACTTTTTTAATTATAACTTATGTAACCTTGGAGTTGCGGAAGAAGACGGGGCTATTTGCCGTGTCTTCTTCAATACAGGGAAAAAACCTGACGGTTTTGAAAAGAGAGAAACTCCGCTGATAAAAGAGGCGGCAAAGCAACTTGAAGAATATTTTAACAAAAAGCTGAAGTCGTTTGATTTGCCGCTGATTTTTCACGGAACGGATTTTCAAGTTAAGGTTTGGAAGGCGCTTCAAAAAATACCCTATGGTAAAACACGCAGTTACGGCGAACTGGCCTCTCTTACAGGAAATTCAAAGGCAAGCCGCGCTGTCGGCATGGCAAATAACCGCAATCCGATAACAATCATAGTGCCTTGCCATAGAGTTATCGGCCATGACGGCAGCTTAACCGGTTATGCCGGCGGACTGGAACTTAAGCGGAAATTACTTGAACTTGAAGGGGCGAATTTCAATATTTAGGTGTGCTGTGCGGCTAACGCTATCAGAGAAATAAATAAAGCCAGCGTTACGACTACAATAAGCACAATAAGCGCCGGAGTAAAGCCCATGCTCAGGACAAGCCAAATACCCAGCGTATTAAGAACAGAACGGTACAGGAAAACAAAACCGGTAAAAACTACAGGCAGAACCGGAAGCATCAGAATAAAAAAATAGCGAGGTTTGGTTTTGGGACGATAACGCCATGCTATAATTATCACGGTGATTGCCATTGGCAGGAAAAATAAAGCGGAACTGAGCCGGTTTAGTATTTCAGCCTGAAAAATCTGGTAAACATAACCGGCGCTGTCAAATTTACCGGAAGCCACATAAAGCTCGTCAATCTGAAGACTGGGCAGCCCTCTCCTTACATTCAGGAGGAGCAAAATGTCTTCAAAACTTCTATCCAAAAGTATTCCGCCGGGGGTTTTACCGCCAATAAGCCATTCTCCGTCGTAAAAATTGTTTCTGTCAAAACGATTCAGCGCGTGCGTCAATATCAAAACCTTCTGTGCGCCGTCAACCGTAAACGGCATAAGTTTTGCATAACGCGATCTTACGCTTGCCAGCGGACGGGAATTAGCGTCAAACGCCATGTACTCAAACCCCATTCCGTAAGCAATATCCGCCGATGCCGTAAGGCTGGAAAAACGCGCTACCGCTCTTCCGTTTTGACTCGGCAGAGAAAACATCGCGCCTGTTAAAATTTCTCCCAGAGACAATTCCATCTCGTCAATAAAAAAAGCCGTCTCCAAGGCGCCGCGCTCGCTGGCGGCAAGGAAATTTACGGCGTCGGGATCATCTGGAGTTTGCTCCAGTAATTCCCGAAAAATATAATACGCGAGTATCCAATCGCCGGTGTTCATTGCCTGATAGCCGGAAAGTTTCAAGTTGTAAATATCATAAAGCCGCCGTTCTCTTTGATTCGGCGCTTGGGAAGAAATCATATTCCATGCGTCGCTCGCCAACCGGGCGGCATTGGCAGCTTCGGGACTGCCGGCTATAGCCAGACGCTCTCCAAGCGTGGCGAGCCAGTGAGCGTCAAAATAGCGCTGTTCGTTAAAAGCCGACAGACTCATGGAAATAGCCTGCGTAGCGTTTACGGACCGCTGATCTCCCGACAGTGTAGAAACATCAGCGCTCCGCCATTCTCTGCCCAATGCCGTCCGCGCACGCTCTCTTTCTTCGCTTTCAAGAGAAACCAGCTTTTGAAGGTTAACTTCAATCTCAATTTTCAGATCAGATAACTCAGGATTGCCGGGCCAAAGCTGATCGCAAATCGCGAAAAATTTGGAAGCTTCCTGCCAATCACCGCTGTTCCTTCTTTCCTGCAGATGCGTTCTCGCAAGATGGTAAAGCTCGCCTTCAAAACGCATATTTTCTTCGGAATTTTTAACGACGGGAAGCGCTAAAAAGAAAATTACGCCGTAAACAACAGCCGCGCAAATTGCGATTATTACTGAAACAAGCA
>JAISSH010000118.1 GCA_031273265.1 Treponema sp. | reverse complement strand
CTTTTACTACATTTTCCGCTTTAATGACTGTCATTTTAGCTCCTTTTGGCTAGGCGCCAATTGTACTATTATTCTAGTACAATAATAATTGAACTAGTACAATAAGTCAAGAATAATTTGGAGAAATTATAGGAAATTTTTTGGTGTAAATTACCATATTTTGGAGGGAATCTGACTAAAAACAGAAAAAAATACAAAAAAGCAATTTTTCTTCAAAAAATATTATAAAAAACCTGAGAAAAAACAAATTTAATGCTATAATGTATATACGGTAAATCCCTTGCGTACATTTGCCAGAAATACTGCAAATATTCAAAAAATTATTTTAGAAATAAGATGAGGTTTAAAAATAGAATATGAAAGGTGAAACATTTATTTTACTAGCCGGATTTGACCTTATAGATCTTGCAAAAAAATATCTGCCATGGAAACCCACTGATGAGCAAATGAAAAGAAATCCAGATTGGCCTGGATTTCTTTTCAAAGAAAGATTTTTAAAAGTGCTTCAATATTGGCGGTTTGATGATTCAATACCTTTTGATTTTTATTCTGTTTTGCGTCAGTTTTACCCAGATCCAATTCCTTTTTCTTTGCTTTTTTCTTACAGTGAATTAAATGATGTTAAGAATATCAAATGGATAGGTGATTTAGCAGATAAGTGGCTCATGGATATTTTTAGCGGAGAATCATTCTATAAGAGAAACAAAGAATATTTTACCAAATCAGAAGTAAAATATTTTTTGGTATGTGATTGGGTTAAATCTAATGGAACAAGACTCAAAATGTGTGATTTTAGTGATTTAATAGATCATTTTTTTAATACAAAAATAAGAGTAAATAACTTATACTTGCCTTTAGATGTTTTTCAAGTTTTTAGAGACTGTTTTGCCCATCAGGTTGTTATTGAATATTTTAAGTTCTTATGTAATAATAAAAAGTATATAAAAAGTAAAGAAGAGGAAATTAGAAATTTTTGCGTTTTTTTAAGGAAACAATACATTGATAACGGGCAGGATTTTGATTTTGAAAACATGACATTGCAGAAATTAAAACGACTGAGTGATGAATGGTATGTTTCGAATATGTTTAGAGATAGAATTATAAATTTTGATCATAAAATAGTACAGGATTATATTATTTTCATTTGTAAAAAAGTGAGCAGATTCAGAGATAAAGAAGAAGAAATCAGAGATATTTTAGATTTTCTAAGAACTGAATACATTAATAACGGGCAGGATTTCAGTTTCGAAAATATGACATGGCAGGAATTAAAACGGCTAAGTGACGAGTGGCATTTTGAAAATGAATGGGGAGGAGATCCATATTCAAGAAATTATTTAAACACCAAGTGGGAGAAATCGTCAATAAAAGATTTTAGTTATAAAAAAGACAGAAAAGCATGGACAATAAAAGAAATAACAACAGGAGAATCGTTATATGAAGAAGGTGAGAAAATGCATCATTGCGTTTTCTCATACGCAGGCGATTGTATTAAAGGATATTGTTGTATATTTTCGGTAAGTTGCAAAAGTGGGGAAGATGATAGCGGGAATAGAATCGCAACAGTAGAAATTTCCAAAAACAGGGAGCTTGTTCAAGTGAGAGGGCCATGTAATGCCAGTATTGATAATGAGACTGCGGAAATTATCAAAATCTGGGCGGTTGAAAATAAAATTGATTGTGGGAATTATTTGTCAAACAGGAATCGGTTTTATGGGCAAGTTGCGTAATAAAAAAAGCACTTGACATAGAGAAACAATGAGTTTATGATGTTTTTTAACGAGGATAATAATGAATTCATACTATGTTAATATGAAAGGAAACGATGAAAATGATGGTCTTTCTGTAGATACAGCTCTTAAAACATTGGAGAAAGCAATCGAACGAGCCAGAAAAGGTTCAATAAAACGTATAACTATAAATGGTTCTCTTGACGGGACTTGTAAAAATAAAATCTTTAGTTATGATGATTCCGCATTCACTATTAGTGGTACTGGCTTAAATGAAATAATTATTTCAGGAGATACTACAACAGAGATAACAAAATTGAGTGGTCTTATCAATTATGAAGGTAGGAGAGGAGTAGGTGGTAGTCTAGAAAAAGAAGAAAGATATGTAGATATTATTCATGTAATAGACAATGCAAATATAAGATTTGAGAATATTAGAATCTCAAATGGGGTTGAGAATAAAGAAAGAGAGAAAATTGGTTTATATATATCAGGTAAAAATTGTAAAGTAATATTAGGGGAAGGAGCAGAGATTTGTAATAATTATGGTAATGGCATATATATAGATAATGGAGCAAAATTAATTATAGCCGGTGGAAAAATATATAAAAATACAGCCAAGGAAGGCGGCGGAATTTATATTAAAAATGGCGAATGTATTCTTGAATATGGTGAAGTTGTGGAAAATCAGGCGGAATATGGAGGAGGAATTTTTCAATATTCTCATGGAAATTTTCAAATTCTTGGAGGTAAAATTTATAAAAACAACGCTGTTTTTACAGGTGGTGGTATTTATATATCAAATGGTGCGCATTTTACAAATAGAAACAGCGAAATATTTGAAAACTCTTGTAAAGAGGAATTAGGGAAGGATATTTTTAATCAAAATTTATTAGGTGTTCAAAATATTGAAAATAAAATTTTATTTCCCGAAGAGCAAATTGCTTACTTTAATGAGATTATTTCTGAATGTAGAAAAATGCCGGAAATATTCAATAATGATGAAACATTGATAGAGGTAAATTATGCAGATTATTGCTCAAAAAAAGCTATGGAAATAATTAATATGCATAAATCTGATGAAACAATTAATTACACATTTGGAATGTTGAATTTAGTAAATAAATATTTGATTTCTTTCTGGAATTATATTGTTTCTACAAACGAGAATAAGAGTAATACGTATAAAACGTTGAATAATCTGCTTTTTTCTGCAATTAAAAAATTCGGACTTATTGTTCAATTAATGGAGAATGAAGATTATGAAAATGGGCTAATAATGTTTCGTTCTTTCTATGAAAATATAATTATTACAGAATTTTTATCTTTCCATCACGATTGTATCAAGCCATTTGAGCAATTTTCATTATTAAGAATAAGAAACAGATTGCCAAGAGAAGCATTAGAAAAAAATATAAGTTATCAAGAATTATTTGATGAGATAAAAAAGGAATATACAAAAGATACCAGAAAAGATTATGCATGGGCTCAAGAAGTAATAAGGAAAGATGAAATTTTTTTATCAGACATTGCAAAAACAATATTTGAAAAAAGTAAGCTTACCGATGAGATGTACAAAATGTCTTCTGAGTTGCTTCATTCAAATACAGGAATCCTAAACGACTATCATCTTTCAGATATTTTAAGGCTGGTGTTAAAGAAATATATGAAGGAATTAGGGATACCATTTATCACTAAAACATTTTTGGATGTTTTTCATGAAAGTAATTATTTTGATGTAAATATATTTTTGAAAATAATTGAAAATATTCTTGATATAGAATATAAATATAAATTGAATATAAGGTAAGCTTGGCATTTTGTGTAATTAGTAAGGCAAACACACCATGGAAAAAACAAATCAAGATTTTACACACGTCACGGCTGATACTGCTGTATCGTCTGTAATTAATAATCCCGCATTTAATGGTTTTGGGCAGTTTATATTTCCTATAAAAAATTGCATTGATAAATACGACTCGAATATGCGCATTGGAAATATTAATTCTTTATTGCCTTATCATAATAATTACGTTAATGCAAATACAACAGTTAATGTAATTAACTATTTTCTTGACGAAGTAAAATCCGGTAAAACTATTTTTTATAATTTTTACTCTGATACGCAAAGGCAGAATGACAAAAATAAAGAATCAACCGGGTTATTCTTTTTTAGAGGGAATCCCGGCGCTCCGTTTGCCGTTATATGCGCCGGCGGCGGATTTTCCTATGTTGGTTCAATACATGAAAGTTTTCCCTATACTATTGAATTGAGTAAAAAAGGTTATAACGCTTTTTCAATAGAATATAGAGTTGGCGGCGGCGGGCAGGCGGCTACTGAGGATTTGGCGGCGGTTATTTCGTTTATTTTTAAGACAGCGGCGGAACTTGACATCGGCGTAAATAATTATTCAGTTTGGGGCGCTTCAGCGGGAGCAAAAATTACAGCTAACGTAGGTTCAAATGGGGTTCAAGCCTATGGCGGGGATGATGTTCAAAAGCCATGCGTTGTAATTATGCAGTATGGAAATTCAGGTTATACCAGAGATGATCCGCCTACTTTTGCCGTTGTTGGGGAAAGCGACTCTTTTTCTTCTTTTATGAAAGAAAGGATGAATAACTTAAAAAATTTAGGAATAGATACAGAATTTCATATTTATAAAGATGTTAGACATGGGTTTGGGCTTGGCATTGGAACGTCCGCCGAAGGATGGATAAATGATGCTGTTAAATTTTGGGAAAAACATATTTTATAATGAAAACGCATGAAAGTCTAATTTTACCCCAAACCCAACAGCGCCATAACCTTCGCGTCTCCGATAATATTCTTCAATAGCGCATACTCATTCGGCTGGTGCATGGATACTTGCGTCTTTGTCCACACGGCGCAGTCAATCCCGATGTTGCGAAGGTGAGCCGCGACAGTGCCGCCGCCGATACCAATAGGCTTTGGCGTAACAGCGTAAACTTCGGGGATAGACTTTTCCAGTAATTTTACAATCGGCGCGTTGGCGGCGGTGGGCTGTGATTCGGTTGCCTGGCAGATAGTGTATTCGACAGTTACGTGATATTCTTTCTCGATTTTCACCTTGATAAGGTAAATTTCGGCTATCACAGCATTCCTTGAGTAACGCGGAAGAACGCGCATATCCATATAAAAAACATCTTCGCCGGGAATTGTGTTTATGTTTGGGACATTGGCTTCTTTTTTTGTTGGCTGAAAAGTAGAGCAGTCGGGATCAAACAACGGGTCACAATCGCCGAATATGACGGAAAGTCCATTGTGCAGGCGTACGGCAAGATCGGAAGCGGCGAGAAAAGCGTTCGCGCCTAAATCCGGTCTTGAACCGTGGGATTGTTTCCCACGTATTGTAAATTTTATCCAAAGTATATTTTTTTCGGCGATTTCTATAAGCTCGCCATTTACATCGCCGCCGTCTGGAACAAGAACCATATCATTTTTGCGGAACAAGGATCTGTAGTTTTTAACAAGCCACTCAATGCCGAAGACAGAACCCACTTCTTCATCGGCGCAAAAGAGAAGTTTTATCGTGCGTGCGGGTTTTATACCCTGCGCGGTAAAAGCCATTGCAGCTAACACGGAAGAAACAAGTCCCTGCTGGTTGTCTTCCACTCCCCGCCCGATAAGACGCGCACCAAGGGGTCCGTCGTCGGCGCGTACCACAGTCCACGGATCGCTTGACCACAGTTTTTCTTCTCCGGGCGGAACCACGTCCATGTGGCTCATGATCCACAGTCGCGATGAGTTTTCGCCGTCTTCACTGCCGGGAATCGTCGCGATTAAATTCGGGCGCACTCCGCCTTTTGCCCTTTCGTCCGGCGCGTCGTATCTTTCAAGCTGAGTGATGCCGTGCGACTTTAGCCAGCTTTCAAGAAAAAGGCATTTTTCCAGCTCGCCTTCACCGCCTGACCCCGGAGAAACCGCCGGACGTTTTGTAAGCTCAGTTTCAAGTTCAACGGCAAGAGCCTCAGCGTTTTCTATCCATGAAAATAATTTTTCTTTCATAATTGTTCCCTTAAATTATATCCTAAATAAAAATATAAAACTATACGGACAATTTGTTTTCTTCCAGCTCCGCGGCAGCCGTCTCCCATTCGCGGGTTTTTTCCTCAATAACCGTAGTAATTTCATCGATTTTTTGTTTGACTTTACGCGATTTTTCAGCGTTGGAATATACATCTGGAAGTGAAATTTCTTCCTCAAGACGGACTTTTTCTCTTTCAAGTTCTTCAAGCGCTTTGAGAATTTCAGCTTCCTGCCTTTCTAATCTACGGATTATGGTTTGCCTCTGTTTATCAATAGCGCGTGTCTCTTCGGCGCTTTTTTGCTGAACTGGAGGCGTTTCTCTCTTTTCTTTTGCGTCAGTTCCCTCGTTAGACAGCCTGTCCAGATAATAGGCGTAATTGCCATAGAAAAGTTTCGCCGCCGCAGGGGACGAGCCTGTTCCCGGACGCAGTTCCAGCGTTTTGGTTGACAGCGCTTCCATAAAAGCGCGGTCGTGGGAAACAAAAATGATAGTGCCTGAAAATTTATTAAGGGCGTCAAGCAGTATGTCTTTTGAATAGAGATCGAGGTGGTTTGTCGGCTCGTCAAGAACGAGAAGGTTAACCGGCTTCAATAACATGGTTAACAAAGCGAGGCGGCTCTTCTCGCCGCCGGAAAGCACGGAGACGCTCTTGTAAACATCGTCGCCCCGGAATAAAAAAGCGCCTAGCATGTCGCGTAACTTGGGGATTAGCGCGGTCGGCGACTGCGCTTCCATAAATTCAATAATTGATTCTGTTCCCTCAAGCGCTTCCGCCGCGTCTTGGGAAAAATATCCGGTCTTTACGCCCGAACCGTACTTTATGCTTCCCTGAAAATCCTTATCGCCGCCTGAAATGATCCGCAGGAGTGTAGTCTTGCCCGCTCCGTTGGGACCCGCTACCACAAGCCTTTCCCCGGTTTCAATGCACAGTTCTACGCCGGAAAGGACTTTCCGTTCTCCGTAACTTTTTCCGATGTTTTCCAGAGTCAGCGCGATATTTCCGCAATGCGGCGGAGGCGGAAAGCCGATATTTATCTTCTTAAACGATTCCGGCAGTTCAACGCGTTCCATTTTTTCCAGCCGTTTTATTAGTTCCTGCGCGAAAGCGGCTTTTGTCGCCTTGTAACGGAAACGGCGTATTAACGCCTCGGTTTTCGCGATTTCTTCTTTTTGTTCCTCGTATCGTTTAACAAGACCGGCAAGTTCAACCTGACGTGTTTTTTCGTAAGCGCTGTAGTTTCCGGCGTAACGTTTTAAATTTCCATTGAAAAGCTCATATACTTCGTTGACGCATACGTCAAGAAAATATCTGTCATGCGAAACCAGTAAATACCCGCCTGAAAAATTTTTCAACCAGTCTTCCAGCCATGCTCTGGCTTCTATGTCAAGGTAATTTGTAGGCTCATCTAAAAGCAGAATGTCAGGTTTTTCAAGAAGAACTTTTGCTAGGGCGATACGCATTTGCCAACCGCCTGAAAATTCTCCCGTATCGCGCGGGAGATCCTTCGCGGAAAAGCCAAGACCAGAAAGAACCGATGAAACCGCGGCTTCCCGCCTGTAGTACCCTGTCTCTTCAATCTGTTCCTGCAGATTGTGGTGTTCTTCTATCAAAGCCTGTGTTGAAGAGCCGTCTTTTGCCTGTTGTAACAATTCGCCTGTTTTTTCCAGTTTCTCAAGAAGGTTATGCGCAAAGCCGAAGGCGGTTTCCGCTTCATCGCGCAGGCATAATCCTTTATGATTAATTCCCGATTGCGGAAGGTAGGAAACTCTGCATCCTTTCTGAACGGCGCGCTCTCCCGAATCGGCGGGTATAAGTCCGGCGATAATTTTCATTAAGGTGGATTTTCCGCTGCCATTCGCGCCGGAAAGACAGGAGCGCGAACCGGAAGCAAGGCGCAGGCTTACTTCTTTCAAAATGTCCCTGTCGCCGAACGCGAGATTAATATTTGAGAATTGAACGAAAGCCATGTTTGTTACAGCGAGTCCCTGAAAAAGTACAGTACCATAGGAGATGAAGATAATCGCGTAACGGTTATGTCTTCTACCGCGTAATCGGGCACAACTTCAAGGCGCAGTCCCTGATTGTCAAGGATGTACATAAAGCGCAGGTTTACATTTGGTCTAACGTCGGACAGAGTGAGGGTGAAAGCCCCGTTGTACCTCTCCATAAAGGACTGGGCAAGAAACAGATCCATGTACACGCGTCCCTCTCCGTGTGATTCGGGAGGAATCAAATGGGGAACAAGCAGATCATAACCCGTCCATGAAAAGCCGCCGGTCTGCGTAAAGGTGATTGTTCCGTAATTATTGCTGGTAAATACCGGTCCTTGGTTGTAGATCGACATATACTGCAATTCACGGCGGGTGTTTTCCTGTAATATCAGATCGTCAATATCCGCCGTAAGTGAGACAAAAACCACCGTGCGTCTTAATCCGGTATTTTCGGCAAATTGCACCGCGAGAGTCGTGTTTGTGCGGAGATCCATCTGAAGCCCGCCGCCTTCAAAACGCCACGAAAGCTCCCCGTCGGAAGAAATCGAGTCGTAGACAAATTCTCTTTCCATATCGGGCAGTATTATTTTCGCTATGCCGGTGTCCTGTCCGGGATCAAAGCGGTAATGTTTTTCAAGTTCGCGTATATCGATCCGCCTTGAGTTTACCATCTGCTGGTACAATTCAGGCGACCAAGTTTTTGACATGACCAAATCAAGGTCGGGGTCCTGAACGGCTTCTCTTCGCGTAACAGAAGCGGCGTGAACAGAACCTGAAAGATGGTCGAAAATTTTCAGCCTGTAGGAAAAACAATATCCCATAACGCCGTCCTGCGTCAGCACCTTGTACCAGTTGCCGGGCAGGGGAGCGCCTGTCGTGCTTATAGGAGGGTTTCCTTCAACTTTGGAAATAATTTTTATTATCTCACCGACGCGGAGCCGGTATACCTGGCGCGAATTGTTATCCGTATTATCGCGGATTGGCAGCCTGTCCTGTAAATTTTCGGCGTAAACCGGCGCGTATTCGGCGAATTCTTCGGCTCTTTTAACAGCTTTTCTTTTACTGCCGGAAAATTCAAACTGGGAAAGGGGAATCTCTATTTTCCCGGAATCTTTTTTATCTTTCCTCAATGTTTCCGGAACGCCGACTACCCAGACCTGATCGATATTCGACCTGATATACACAGGCAGAACCGTCCCCGATAAAATAGGCGGATCCTCCGTTGACCAGAGTAAAACGCCCCATCCCAGCCGTGAACATGACTGAAACAACAAAACGGAAAAAACAATCAGTAATATCGGTATACGGCTCTTCAAAAGTCAATCTTACTCAACAACGGCGATAACGTCGGCTATTTTGAGAATCAGGTGTTCTTCACCGTCAATTTTGACCTGAGTTCCGGCGTATTTGTCGTACATAACTTTCTGTCCGGCTTTTACTTTGATCGCCTCTTTATCATCTCCGATTTCTACGACCACTCCCGTTTGAGTTTTTTCCTGAGCTGTGTCGGGAATAATGATTCCCCCGGCGGTTTTCGCCTCATTTTTCTCAAGTTTAACCATTACCCGGTCGCCTAAGGGCTTTACTTTCATATCTATCCTCCGTATCAAGTAAATTTTATTGATTTCAATATACAAAAATCACATTTTTCAGTCAAGACTTATTCAGCGTGAAAATGCCCTGTCCAGATCAAGGCGCGCGGTTACGTTTTCAGGGTCGAGTTCCAGCGCGTACTCAAGCGCGCGGCGGAATTCGCCGGCGTCTCCAAGAGTGGAAAAACACCTCGCTATGCGGTGTTGAATTCGCGAAGCGGTTTTTGAATTTCGCGTTTTTGCGGCGGCAAGTTCGTATTGTTCAAGCGCCTGCCGGACGGAACGGTACGCTTCAAGGATGCGCCCAAGGTTGGCATGGACGTACCAATCGGCGGCTTCGGCGGGAATGCCGCGCAGGATTTCTTCGGCTGTTTCAAGATCGCCTTCCCGCATCAATAAAATTGCCCTGTAAAAAGCCGCCCACTCCCGCGAAAACTGAAACTGTTCCGCGCGTTTAAGGAGAATTTCCGCTTCATCGTAGTACCGCTGGAAAAAAACAAGCCATGCCGCCCATTCGTACAGGTCTTCTTCTTCGGGGTGGCGCTCCAAAAGCAGCCATGTTTCCGCAATCTGACGTCCGGGAATAAAACGCTGAGTATAACGTCTGCATTTTTCAAGGTCGATATACGGGTAAGCGTCCAGCCTTGTTTTTTTCGCGCCGTCAAGAGCGGCAATCGCTCCGTCGTAATCAAGCAGACGGCTGTAGCGGACAAGCCCGAATTGGCGGCTGTTGCGGTTCTCGTTTGCATCCGCGGACGCCGGTTCTGTTTTTACAAGTTTTTCAAGATAGTAATACGCTTCCTCATTGTCGTCCGCCGTAACAGCCATATTGTAAAGACTGTTCTCGTTTGAGCTTTCAGGACTTTCAGATAAAATTGACCAGATTGACCGGGCGCTGCCCTCGAAACCTGCGAGATAAAGAGCGTCCGCCTGGCGAATCATCGCGTCTTCGCCTTCAACGCGCGAAAAAAGTTCCGCACTGCGCCGCAAATCGCCGAAATCGTATAAAAATTCAGCGGCTAAATTTATTGAAGAGGCGGAAGGGCTGGGCGAATTTAACACCGTCTGTATATCTGCCGCCGCTTCCCTGTAATCGGAACGGAGAATTTTTACAAGAGCCAGATCAACAGAAAGGTCTTCACTGCCGTCTGAAAAAAGTTCTGGAAGTTGTAAGGCTGTTTGCGGATTTTTAAAATCGCCAAGAATGACATGAAGATGAAGGCGCAGAGTGTTGTAAGGCGTTCCATTCAGCGTGAGAAGCAGATCGCGCAGGGAATTTTCCGCGTTTTTGTTCAAAGCCGTATCTTTTACAAGGGAAGCGGCGGCAAGAGCGGTTATAGGCTCTGATTGCGGATAGGCTTTTTGAGCGCGTTTTAAGGAACTGCGGTAATTTTCGACGGCAGGCGGATAGCGGTTTGCAAGCGCCCTTCTGCGTTTTAACACGGAAAGCCATGATTCAACGCCTATTGTTCTTTTTTCGAGACGGTCAAGCTCGGCGTTTAATTTTTCAAATTCCTTTTCCGTACCGACAAAAATTCCGGCGGAAATATCGTACTCGCGCAGGATATGGTAAAAACTGTCTTCCCGCCGCGCCGTCTTTGAATAGCCCCTTTCAAGAAGCCGGAAGAAAGTCAACAAACCGCCGATTAAAACAAAAAGTATTAATCCGCAGATTAATGTTACGCGCAAAAAACTATTGCCGGAGGCTAAACGCATGGTTTTTCCCCGGACTGTACTGTTTTGCGGATACTGTCAAGAACCCCGTTAATAAATTTAAAGGATTCGTCCGTGCCGAATTCCCTGCCGATACCGATAGCCTCTTCAATTACGACAGAGGGGTGAATGTCGCTCTGGAACATCAATGTATAGACAGACATTCTTAAGATGGCAAGATCAACGCGGTTAAGGCGGGTCATGTCCCAATTTTTAAGATGGTCGGCGATAACCTTATCAATATTGTCAATGTTTTCGACGGCTCCGGCAATCAAAGCCCTGGAAAAAGCGGCGGTTGCCTCGTCAAGAGAGGCGAGTTTTTTTTCTTCAAGCCACGCGAAACCCGCAAGCTCCTCGACAGGCGCGCGGCTGGAATCCCAGAAGTAAAGAGCCTGAAACGCCAATATGCGGCCCTTCCGCCTGGATGCCATTTTTCTTACCAGTTCAGGTTTTGATTAAACACCTGAAACGTATTACCCGCCCTTAATTCTGTGATCAATTCCTGTGAAGCTTTGGCTAATACAGCCTGCTGTCTTTCGTTCATCAGAGCCTGAGCAATATATTCCCTTACGGTTACTCTGGTTCCAAGCTGGACAATATCGTCCAGTTCCAGATTTTTCATATCGTAGTTTTCGGTTATTTTTATTATCTGGAATCCTTGTATGCCTTCAATCAATTTTGATACTTCACCCTGTTTCATACTGAAAGCCGTATTGATAAATTCAGTGCCGACCACGGATTGGGCTTCCGGATTCCTGGGGAGAAAGCCTCCGTCGCCCGCCTGATAACCGGAATTGGGAGCCTGACTGCGTGAGGCGACTTCGTCGAATCTGGAAGGATTTGATCCTATCTCACGAAACAAACGGTCGGCAAGCTCTTTTGCCTTCACTCTGGAAGCCGCGTCCGGACCGTAGGGAACTTGTATCATCGAGAAACGAACTGTTTCAGGACGGACAAACTGCGTCTTGAATAGATTGTACTGGGAAAGAATCTCTTCGTTTGTTGGAGCTTTAGCCGAATTAATAATGGATTCTTTTTTAGACATCAGATATTTTTGCACGATTAATTGTCTGCGAAGTTGATCCCTGAAAGACTGCAAATCCATTCCGCTTTCATTCCTTACAGCCTGATTGAATTCAGCCTCTGTCGGCTGACGCCCAAGCTGTTGGGCAAGAACATTGCGAAGCTGTTGAATCTGCTGGTTAACCTCATTCTCGCTGATTGTGATTCTGTCCCGTTCGGCGGCTTGAATAGCCAGCCGTTCGTTGATTATTACGTCCAGCACCTGAAGGCGTTCTGCTTGATTCAAAGCCCGCCCGGTGCCTTTTTCCATACGCTCAACTTCCGTGCGAAGTTGTTTGACCGTTATCGGCTCGCTCTTTGTTAATTTGACAATAGCCGCGGGCTGTAAATCAGCCTGCGAAAAGCCGCAAACCGCGGTCAGAGAGCATAAAATTACAAATAATAATGTCCGTTTCATATCCGTCCTTACCCTATAATATATCACAAATTTAAACAAATAGTAAATGGGAAGGTTAAAGAAATTTAGGTAATAAAGACAATTTACGAATGATAATCCTGAGCCTGTATTAAGATGACATTTGTAAAAAAGTTTTAACCAAACCGCCGTTTCTCCGCCCAAAGACCGAGGGCGGGGTTGGGGACAAAGAAAATCCTCTCTCCTTCGACCGTGTTCCAGCCCATAGACAGTTTTTTAATGTCGTAGCGGTTCTGCGCTTCTTTTAAGTCTCCCCACTGAAAGCCGACAGATTCGATTTCTTTTCGGGAAACTCTCTCGCCGGGACAGTAGCGGACGGTGAAGCGACCTTCGCTTGATCCGTGAATGAGGTGCGCGGCGGCGCTTAAATTTCCGCCAAGTTCAGCGTCCGCCGCCGCTTTCGCGATGATTTCCGCGCGGGGGCGGTAGCCGTGTTTGCGTATCAGCGCGTCCACTCCCAAATCTTCGCCGAAACGCTCCAGAGCGGGGGCGAGTATTAAAAGTTCCCCGCCGTCGGCGATAACCATGCGCGTACGGTAAACCGCCTTGTTTCCAAGCCATGTTGTGCGGTATTCGTCCGGTTCAAGGTAGACGACCATTTTGTTAACCGGCTCATTCATAAGGTTAACGTTAACTTTGCGCGACAGAACGGCGGCTTTTTCAAAACATTCGCGCCCAAAACCGATGAAAAGCCCGCGAACGGCGAGTGATCCGCGCTCTTTTCCTGCGGTTTTGGCTTCAATGTCTGTCCGCGCGCCGATAACGGTGAGTACCCACAAAATGGGCGGCAGTTCGTTTGAAAAACGGCGCAGTCCTTCATCAAAGAGGGCGCGCACGGGAGTGTTGGCTCTTCCCATGATGCGCTCCATCCCGAAAGCGGCTCCGGCAAAGTGGCTTTTATCAATCGCCTCTTTACCGCCTGTCCCCACAAAAAGATTCTTCGCGTGGTTTGCCATGCCCGCTACTTCGTGGGGAACCACCTGCCCGACGGAAACCGCGAGGGAAAAGCTCCCGCCGGAGCTGTTTTTTCGAAGCAGTTTGTTGACCTGCACAGGCCAATCGTAATTCACCGCGCCATCCGACGCTTTTTCAACCCACTCTTTTTCAATGCGTCCAAGTTCCGTTATGTCATTACGCCAGTCGTGAACGAGAAATTTCTCTCTTGGAACCGCGCCGAACATCCGCGAAATTTCACCGTCTGTCATTGCCATGTGCGTCCCAAGGGCGGGAAGCACCGCGCCAAGCCTGTCCCCAAGCCTGCGCGACGCGGTTTCGGTAAAAAAGCCGGCGCGTGAATGAAAGCGCGTAATGTCGGGCGGAAGAATGATCACTTTTCCCGCGTCGTTTATATCCGCAAGCGCGGCGGAAAGAGCGGATGAAAAAAGCTCTTCAAGTTCCCGGCTGTCGAGGTCAACATCACAACCGCCGCGGTCAACATAGGTTTTTTCCAGCATGGACAGCCTCCTTTATGTATGATAACATTATAACATATCAAAATACTTCGCATAAGGAGAAAATATGGAAAACGCCGATATTGGTTTGATTGGACTCGCGGTGATGGGAGAAAATCTTGTACTCAATCTTGAAAGCAAAGGTTTTCAGGTGGCGGTTTACAACCGGACAACGTCGAAGGTAGACGATTTTGTAAAGGGACGCGGCGCGGGTAAAAAAATTGTCGGCTGTCATAACCTTGTCGAATTTGCAGCCGCGCTAAAAAAGCCTCGCAGGGCGATGATCATGGTGAAAGCGGGTCAGGCGGTAGACGAAACAATCGAACATTTACTTGAAGTTTTTGAAAAAGGCGACATTATAATCGACGGCGGAAATTCCAATTATCAGGATACAATCAGGCGCACGGCGTATGTTGAATCGAAGGGGCTTTTGTATATAGGAACAGGCGTTTC
>JAISSH010000100.1 GCA_031273265.1 Treponema sp. | reverse complement strand
CAGGCGGAGCAAATTTCAACCTTGATGTCCCTGGTTGTGGAACGGGTTTCTATGACATTCCCGCAGGCGCAGGTTATTTTTGTCATTTCGTACTTGGGATGTATTCCATCTCTCATTTTATCCTCCAAAAATTGTCCAACTCCGCCTGTTTTCAGGCAGTTTAAGGACTTAATCGATGCCGGCGGAGCCTGTATTCATCGATCTTAGGAATGCTTCATTATTCTTGCTTTTCTTCATTCTGTCAACCAGCAATTCGATGATTTCGATGTCGTCCATCGGGTTGATAACTTTGCGCAAAATCCATATTTTTTGCAGTTCTTCTTCGGAAAGCAGGAGCTCTTCCTTGCGAGTGCCTGACTTTTTGATGTTGATTGCCGGAAACAGGCGGCGGTCGGAAATGCGCCTGTCGAGGTTGATTTCCATGTTGCCGGTTCCCTTGAACTCTTCAAAAATTACTTCGTCCATTCGGCTTCCGGTCTCCACGAGCGCGGTTGAAATGATTGTTAGACTGCCGCCTTCCTCGATATTGCGCGCAGCGCCGAAAAAGCGCTTGGGTTTGTGCAGGGCGTTGGAATCAACGCCGCCCGAAAGAATTTTCCCCGATGTGGGAACTGTCTGGTTGTAGGCGCGAGCGAGGCGGGTGATTGAGTCCAGAAGAATCACAACGTCTTTTTTGTGCTCCACAAGGCGTTTGGCTTTTTCAAGCACCATCTCGGTAACCTGAACATGGCGGGTCGCCTGCTCGTCAAATGTTGAGGAAATAACCTCGGCGCGCACGGTACGCTCCATGTCGGTTACTTCTTCGGGTCGCTCGTCTATGAGCAGAACGATAAGGTAAACTTCGGGGTGGTTTCTGGTAATCGCGTTGGCGATTTTCTGCATCATGACGGTTTTTCCTGTTCTTGGCGGCGAGACAATGAGCGCTCTTTGACCTTTTCCAATCGGGCAGAACAGGTTGATGATTCTTTCGCTGATGCCTTCGGTGGAATGTTCAAGGTCGAGTTTTTGGTTGGGGTAGAGCGGGGTAAGGTTGTCGAAGGGAATGCGGTTTTGCGCGACAGTGGGGTCGTCGTAGTTGACGGTTTCCACCCTCATCATGGCAAAGAAACGTTCGCCCTCTTTCGGACTGCGAATCTGACCGTAAACGGTGTCGCCTGTTTTAAGCGCGAAGAGCCGGATTTGGTTCGGGCTGATGTAGATGTCGTCCGGTCCGGGAAGGTATGAATTCTGCGGACTGCGTAAAAAGCCGTAACTGTCTGGCAGTATTTCCAGAGAGCCGTAAGCGTAAATTATGCCGCCGCGTTCTGTGTGCGCTTTAAGGATAGCGAAAACAATTTCCTGTTTTTTAAGGGCGACCATATCATCGTGGGTGATGTTGTAGCAGGCGGCAAGTTCGCGCAGATCCATCATGTTAAGCCTGATCAGTTCGTTTATAGTGAGACGGGGCTTGCTGTTGTCCTGATCCTGACGGGGGATTGGTTTGCCGTAAAGATCCGGCATTGAGGGCAGTTTCGGCAGAGCCGGCAAATCCGACTCATTTCCGCTCTGCGCCGGTTCGTACCCGTTTGAGTTCGGGTAAGACCTTCTGCCATCGGAGCGAACAACTACACGGCTGGATTTATCGCCGTTTTCGTATTCAGGGTTTTGAGAATTTTCAGATTCCTCACCGATCATGTTTTCACCATTTTCGGGTCTTCTGCTTCTTCTAACAACTGCCATCTTTACCACCTATTGGATTGCCATTCCCGGACGAATTTGCCGGGGGAAGACAGGATATACATCATTTTTATTAACATACAATATCGAAAGGATACTACCATAATAATCTCTTTTTTCGTTTATGTCAAGACCTCATCAATTAAATTAAAAACCGCGATGGCGGCGCGGATACGGACGGCATTTCTGGAGCCTGTAAAATGAAACTCCCTTGCCGTTGATTTTCCGTCCTGCAGGGCGGCGGCAGTCCAGACTGTCCCGACGGCAGTTCCGCTTCCGTCGCCGTCCGGTCCCGCAAGCCCGGTTACCGACGCCGCGATGTTTGCGCCGCTTTTTCTCAACGCCCCGTCAGCCATTGAGAGGGCGGTTTCCCCGCTTACAAGACCGTTGGCGGCAAGAGCGTCCCGGTCCAGCCCAAGCATGGAAACCTTTGCCTGCGGAGTGTAGCACACAAAACAGCCCCAAAGAACCTCTGATGCGCCCGGTATATCCGCCAAAATTGCGGAAATTAAACCGGCTGTACAGGATTCGGCAAGCGCAAGTGTAACAGAACGCTCTTTTAATTTACACAACAGCGCCTGCGCCGCTTTTTCCGCCTGAATTTTCAACTCTGTTTCAGAATCACACTCTCGCATTTGCCCGCTGTAAATCCGCTTTTATTTCTTCCGTGGGACGGTGAAAAATTTCTACATCTTTGTCCACGCCGGTCATTTTACATTTGCCTTCAAAAAGCACTCCGTCCGCGATGCGCAGTCTTGCCGCGCTTACATCGCCGTGAACAGTCGCGCCGCTCATCATATCAACTTTATCCATAGCTTGTACAGTGCCGGAAATATGACCGTAAACAGTAAGCGAGCTTACCATTATGTGATCAGCTTCGACAATCGCGTCCCTGTCAACGATCAGCGCTCCGGCGGCTTCGATAGTCCCCCTGAAACTCCCCTGAATACGCAGGGTTGTATTAAATTTCAATATTCCTGTGAAACTGGTTGTTTTACCTAACACAACTATTTCGCCGTCTTTCTTTCTTCCTTCTCTTCTGGACACTTTAACCTCATTAATGCGCAGGTGAACAACCGCGCCTAATTATTATAACATTACACGAAAATTATTACTGCTGTTCCTGATGTAAAAATTTCCGTATTTGACCTTCGAGAATCGAAAGCCCTATCTCATCTTTCTTTAGATTATTCCATTCATTTATAGTTTTTTCAATCCTTGCGTCAAGAGCCGCAATATGTTTGCGTACGGACATGATTCTTTCGCTAATCGGTTTTACAAGATTGATAAACGTCTCACGGTTGAAATTTTCGCCCTTTGACTCCGCGTTTTCAAGAATCGTTTTAATAGCGTTGTCAAGTTCATCGATATTTTCGACAAAGACGGACAGATTATTTTTTAAATCATTGTTCAATTCTTCGGCAAGCATCAGGCGGGTTTCCCGCACCGCTATCTGGTCGAACAGTTCGCGGTTACGCAAAACCGCGTTTATGCGCGCCAGCACTTCGGAAAAATTGAAGGGCTTTGTTATGTAATCGTCAACTCCGGCTTCAAAAGCGGCGACTTTATCCTTAACGTCGTCAAGAGCGGAAATCATGATGATAGAAATATTTTTGAAGCTTTGATCTTTTTTCAGGACTTTTGTAATTTCTTTGCCTGTCATTCCCGGCATGATATTGTCAAGAAGGATCAGATCGGGAAGAAATTTTTTCGCCTTTTCAAGTGTTTCAATCCCGTTGTCGGCTTTTTCTACAACGAAGCCTAACTTGGACAGCATCACTTCAAAAAAATCAAGATTAACGGTTTCATCGTCGGCAAGCAGTATTTTCTTTTGGGCATTCATATGACTATCCTTTTCTGGTTTTCCTTATTGTACACGATACCGCGCCGGAAAGCAACAATATAACGGCTATAAAAGTGAAAAAGACCGCAAAATAATCGCCGTATTGGGTATAAAGGGTGTTTCCGCTCACAATGGGAATTTCCACGTTCAGCCATGCCTGTGAAAATGGGGGAGACATCGCTATTACCCTGCCGCGGGGGTCAATGGCGCAGGTTTGCCCAGAGGCGGTGGAACGTACCATCGGGCGGCGGTTTTCTACAGCCCTGAAAACCGCCATTGAAAGGTGCTGGTTTTGGGCGGGCAGGCTGTTTGACCACGCGTCGTTGGAAAGGTTGACAAGCACGTCCGCGCCGCGGCAGACAAAATTCCGGGACAGGTAGCCGAAAGTGTCCTCAAAACAGATTGGCGCGGAAAAGGAAAAACCGGGTCCTGAAAAGACGGTCGCTTCCTCCCCCTTTTCCCAAAAATGGGTGTCCGCTTTTTCCAGCGCGTTGTAGATGAAAGGGAACTGCCTTTTATATGGGAAATGTTCGGTAAAGGGAACAAGGTGGAGTTTTCGGTAAGTTTCCGTGATTTGCCCTTTTTCAAAGAGAAGCGCGGCATTGTAATCGACACGGTATTTTTTTTGCGGGTCGGGGTTTTTTGCCGGTTCCATTCTCGCGTCGTCATTGCCGATTAAAAATGGGACATCTTTTGCGGAAAGATACTCCAAAAGCTCTTTGACCAATAGCCATGAATTCTGATCATCGCGGTAATTTGTGTGCCAGTAAATTCTTGGAACAAAGGCGGTTTCAGGCAACACAACCAACTGCGGTTTTGGCGCGGACGCGAGGGCTTCGTCGGAGAGCCTTTTTAAGATCGCGAGATCATTGCGGTACGCTTCGTTTATCTGCCGCGTGGTTGGCGCTTTGGACGCCTCCCAGGGGTCTGTGTTGTGCTGTATAAGCGCGATTTGCGCCGTAGGAAAAGATGAAAAATCCCTGTTTGAAACCGCGCCAAAAACAAGCGCGGCGGCAAGGGCGGCTGCCCACGCAACGGCGGAAATTTTTTCTTTTTGGAAAAACAGGAAAACAGCCCTGCCTGTTTCCGCCGCCTTTTGCCGGAAAGTCCCGCTCAAGCGCAGATCCCTTAACGCGGCGGCAAGCCAAAAAGAAGGAAACGCGGCAAGGGCGCTGACTCCCCATACGCCGGTTACGCTTGCGATTTGAATCAGCGGTATTACGCGCCATTGCGAATAGCCGGTTATTCCGTAGGAGTAGCCTAAAAATCCTTTTGTGCGCAGATATTCGTAGGCAAGCCAGATTGTCCACTGAACGAGGTATGCTCTTTTTGGGTAAAAAATTTCCGCCAGTTTTAAGAGAGCGAAAACCGCAGAAAGGAAAACAAGATAGATGCTGTATACGATTGTCCCTGCCAGAGGATGAAACGCGCCAAGCCAGTAGTTGAAAATACTGTAAGCGGCGCAGCCGTAGACAGCGCCCCAGCCCGCGCAGGCTAAAACGCCGTTTTTGCGGATCACCAGAAGAACGGGGATATACGCAAACCACGCGAGAAGGGGAACGCCGTTTTTAAAGAGAAGATTCGGAAATGAAGCGGCGAAAAGTATTGCCGCTAAAACTATAAGTCCCAGATGGGTAAAAATTTTTACCCACCCGCTTTCTTTTTCGTTATTTGTTTTTTGCGGCGGTATCGTCATCGCTGATAGTCCATACAGCCTGTTTCAACTCGCGGCCGGAACGGAAAGCCACTACGCCGTGTGAATGGGTAACGATGCTTTCACCGGTTTTTGGGTTGCGCGCCCTTGGACGCGCTTTTCTTATCTTTACCTCAAAAGTTCCAAAACCCCGCAATTCTATCACATGGCGGCGCGTGAGCGCCTCTTTCATTTCATCAATGAAAAGATCGACAGCCTCGCGAATCTCCGTGCGGTTCATCCCCGTTTTTTCATACAGGGCGTCAATAATAACAGCCTTTGTAATTTTTTTCGCCGGCATATACTCTTAAAAAATACCGCGCCGCAATATTGCGCCGCATTACTGCGCCGCAGTACCGTGGGCTTTCATTGAATTGTAAAACCGGTGCATCCTCGATTTTTTACGGGCAGCCGCGTTCTTCGAAATAATGCCCTTTCCGGCGGCTGTATCAAGGTTTTTGATCATTTCTTTTAACGCCGTCTCCGCGTCGGGGTCTTTCTTCTGCGCGAGAGTAACGAATTTTTTCACGCTGGTTCTTACCGCGCTCTTTGCCGATTTGTTTCTTAAACGGCGCTCTTCACTTTTGCGGTGTCTTTTCTCCGCCGAACTTTGCTTTTTAGCCAAAGGAATCCTCCAAAGTTAATTTTTTTGATGACCGATCAACGGAAATCTGACGGACGCCGTTCTGTCCGCTTGCATTTTTCACATTCGGCTACGTTTTTAACCTTACCGCTTTCAAAGAGGGTTTTCATCTTTATTTCCCCCCCGCAGGAACACATAAATCTCTGTGTCGCGCTGGCGGTACGGCTGTTTTTACTGGCTTGAGCCATGGTTTTTTCTCCTTATCAATTTAGTACGGACAGATTACTATAAGACGGTAAAGTATGTCAAGTATATAAAAATGTTGCCTGTAAACTGTACTTTTAGATGTCCTCGTTTTGCTCCGCTTCGCCCGGCGGGAAAAGGTACAGATCGGGCAGTTTGTAAGTACGGTTCAGGGCGTACGAATTTGGGTTGTGAAACTTGCTTACGATTATGATGCTGAAAAAGTGGTTCAGTATTTCATAATCGGGGGAGTTTATTTTTAGGGTGAAATGAAAAACTCTCTCCAGATCGGTAACATCCGCCGGAACCGGGGCAGGCCAGAAACTGTAGGCTCCCGGAGTGCTTGGAATCATTTTGTAAGGATTTTGCCAGTTGTTGTTTCTCATCTGTACCATTTCGCCGTCGCATAAAAGCGAGATGTCGGTTCCAATAATCGGTTCAAAACTTATGCCGTCAAATATACGTCCTGAAATTGTAGGAATATCAAATAATGGTTGTTTGATTTTTCGTTCCTGAAAAGCGCTTCCGTCGTGAGGCGCGGTGGGACGCATATTGTGGTTAACAAGCCGCAAACCTTTGTAAATAAGCGTCGTAACATCAGCTTCTGTCTGCTGGCGTTTTATGCCGTTCTGCTGAACCCTTGTCAAACCCCTGTTTGATACTATGTAATGCGGCTCAACACGGTTAAGGGTATAACAGATTGTATCTACAAGGCATTGTTCGCACAGGCAGTAGTTGTCTGGATTACTGCTCTTTCTTATTTCCCCAAAAATTTGATCTGCCATGTTGAAAACAATTTCTTCACTGGTGTTATGGATGTCCATTTCAATACCCCCTTCTTACTATCTATTATAATATACTATAAACCTGCGGAAATGTCTTTAGGTTTTTTCTATATTTTTGATCAACAAATACCCTTACAGTGTAAAGAGTTTTAATTAGCGAATCTACCATTTCGGTCTTGAACGCGCTGGAACTTTCGCTGAAATTACGCCCCTCGTCTACGACAAAAAGCCCGGTTTCAAAGGACACAGGTTCGGGAATATCAATAATCAGGTCATTTTTATCGAGTTTTTCCCATGTTTTGCTGACTTCCGCGGCAAGTTTTTCTTCCAGCTCCGCCCGCGAATTGATGCTCCGAAGAGCGTCAAGATTCACATTTTTTATGGGAATTTCCGCCGCTTGGGCGAAAATTCTGCCTTCACGCACAGCCTCAATGAGAGGACTGCCAGTTTTTTCGGCAAGAAGGGTAAAAAGTCCCCTATCGTCCAGATTGTACAGGTCTTCGCCGGTGATTTTGCCGGATCCAAGGCTGTTTATCAGGGCTTTTTTGACCATCGCGGTGGCGGAACGTACCTGATGATGCCAATAAACGGTACGATACATGAGATATTTTGAAAAAAGTACGGCTTCAACGTTGGGAATCAGGCGGGAATCGATATTTACGCCCCTTTCTTTGTCGGGATTGAGTTTTGAAAGGATAAAATCGACATCTTGCGCTCCATATGGAACCCCGCAATAACGCGCGTCCCTGTTCAGGTAGTCCAGCTTGTCCGGGTCAAGCGCGCCGGAGAGGAGTTTTCTGTAAAAAAGCAGTTCTGTCCCCGAAGAGTCAATTTCCCTGTCAATAATGGCGGCGGTAAAGAGCGGGTCGGCTCCTGTTTGCCCTACCAGGCTTTTCATCGGCTCTTTACGGATTATGTCTCCAGTAAGGGATTCGTGGGACGACAGGGGCAGTTCCTTCAGCGAGTGGGTATAGGGAAAATGCCCCAGATCGTGGAGCAGGCAGGCGGCAAGGAACGATTTTACCCCTTCTGTGGTAAGCCAGTCAGCGCCCCTTTCGGCAAGATTCTGCAATAACCGCCTGCCCAGGTGGTATACGCCGATTGAATGACTCGCCCTTGTGTGGGTAGCTCCCGGATAGGTAAGGTATACCGGACCAAGCTGGAAAATATTGGAAAGGCGTATGAAGGGCGCGGAAGAAATCAAATCCGCCAGTTTTTCCGTTAAATATATGTGTCCCCAAAGCACGTCCCTGACAGGATGGGTATATTCTTCGGTTAAAGACGCTTCTATTGTCATTTTCATACGATTGTTGAGGAATTATAGATTAATTCTCATATTTTTGCTATAATAAAAATGTAGCGAATAATAACTATGGGTATAATTAATATGCGTATAACCTGCGTTCTTAGCTTGTTTTTTTTAGTCACGGCGTTTGTTCCCGCACAGGACGAGGGCGGAAGTTTTTCCAGAGGTTCAATTCCCGAAGAACTACTGCGCCCGAAGCGGGGTGAAGCTCCGTACTATCCTGTCGATATTGTAATAGGCGAGTTGGGGCGGGGGGAAGCTTCGGAAGAGGCGTATTCGTTTGCCAGATCAATCGCCGCGGGCTTTTTATCCGGCGAGATGGGACACCCGGCTCTGGAGACTGTAAATATCGCTTTACGCGGGAATTATCATCTTGCGCTGGAAACCATTCAGCCTTCCGGTTTCAGGCTTGGCGGCGGAAAGGAAGAACCGGACGGCGCAATTTCATTCTTGATCCGGTTTGTCGGGAAAGAGCTTGGCATTACAGGCGAATTGTTTGTTAGGTATGTTACAAAACAGACGGAAAGAATTATTAAAGGCGAAGAGGACGAAGAAGACGAAGTTGAAATTATTACAACTGGAAGATGGATGTTTGACGATATGATTCTTGAAGACGCGAAAAACCGGAACGAAGAACAGCGTGATTCTGTACAGCGTTTTGATTTTTCGCCCTATGAAAGATTTTTTTAAGGAAGGAATATGGCGACGCCTGTAGGACGAATAGAAAAAGAATTTCTCTTCAAAGTGTTGTTTGAAGAAAAAGTGCCAATAAAGTATATCAAGGACAGGACGGAGTATATCCTGAAAGTTGAGGACAAAGTTACGGACGAACTGGTTCTTCGCCCGGACAGACCTATCGGGAAACTGAAACCACGTTCCAAAATGGCGTTGATATTCAATTACAGAGGTCAGTCAGTTGATTTTTCTTCCGAAGTAAGAATGTTAAAAGAAGATCTTATTTACTGCAGAGCGCCGGAAGTGCTTCATAAAAATCTGGATCGTAATTACCTGCGTGTCGATATTCCTTCGGATATTAAAGTGCTGTTCACTTTTCGCGGGGATCGCTACAATCTTTCTTTTCCAAAAGTTCCCGAATATGAGAATGTCGGAACAAACGATCTGTTCAGCCGTGATGATCCCCGCAAACTTTCCGACCTGATAAAGCAGATAACAGGCTCGCTGAAAAATTACGCCGACGGTTACAAAATTGTAAATTTTAAGGACAAGAAACCTGAAACCCTTGATGAAAAGCTTATTTCTGAAACCGGCAAGTCCATTTTTATACCGCTGACAAGGGGAACTCTTCCCATGACCGATCCTTATCCCAAAAAACGGATCATTACCGAAGAAGTATTCAAGCGGTATCTTGAAAGCACCGGAGTGGGAAAAACTTTTCATAATGACAGATGCGCGCGCTTTATTAAAAATAAATTTGATGAAGGAATTTATTCCGACGCGTGGGTTCCCATTCTGTTTCATGAATACGTCATCGGCTATATTCATGTCTGGATTGACAAACAGGGCAGGCTTCCATTCGATTTCAGCGTACTTGATAATTTATACCAGTTTGCCAGAGTGCTCGCGTTTTCCCTGAAAGAGAACGGATACTTTGAAACCGGAAAAATCCAAAACGAACCGTTTGAAGGGCGGATTCTGGATATAAGCGCGTCGGGACTGCTTTTCGCCTATCCTCTGGGCAACAGTCTTTTATCAACGCTTCTTGTTGACTCGGAGTTGACCGTAACGATTGAAGCGCCAAGACGCACGATTAACGTTATCGCCAGAATCGTCCGCCACTTTAAGGATAAATCAACCGGCTACTTCGGCTGCCGCTTTGTAAACATGGCTCCCGAAGATACGCGTTTTCTTTTTGAACACCTGTACGGCAGGCAGATCGACGACCGGGACTCCGCGTTTTTATCGGGGCAGGTTTAACGTTCCAGTTTTCTGTACACATAACGGTGCGGGCTGTCCGCCGCCGAGCCGAGTTTTTCTCTGCGCCATTCGGCGTACTCCGACCAGTTGCCGTCGTACCAAACCACTTCGCCGTCTTCAAATGCCAAAATGTGCGTAACGATCCTATCCAAAAACCAGCGGTCGTGGCTTATAACAAGGCTTACTCCGGCGAAGGTGTCAAGCGCATCTTCAAGCGCGCGCAGAGTGTTCACGTCGAGGTCGTTTGTGGGCTCGTCGAGTAACAGCACGTTTGCGCCTTCTTTGAGCATCATCGCGAGATTTAATCGGTTGCGCTCTCCGCCGGAGAGGACGCCCACTTTTTTCTGCTGATCCGCGCCTGAAAAATTGTACCACGCGCAGTAGGCGCGGGAGTTCACCTCACGCGCGCCTTGACCCGAACCAAGTTTGATTAAATCCATGCCGTCTGAAAGCTGTTCCCAAACGCTTTTTTCGCCGTCCAAATTGGCGCGCATCTGGTCGGCATAGCCAAGTTTTACGCTGTCGCCTAATCGCAGTTCACCCGCATCGGGCTTTTCGCCGCCGGTGATTAACTTGAAAAGCGTGGTCTTTCCCGCGCCGTTCGGTCCGATAATACCGACACAGGCTCCCGGCGGCACTGTAAAGTTCAAATTTTCGAATAACAGCCGCTCCCCGAAAGATTTAGACAGCCCTTCCGCTTCGATAACTAGTTTGCCGAGGTGCGGACCGGCGGGAATTGTGATTTTGTTGTTTGCCGCCGCGCCGCGAGAGCGTTCTCTTTCGTCATCTTGAAAGAGTTTTTCGTACTGGGTGATACGCGCCTTGCTTTTCGCGTGCCGACCTTTCGGACTCATGCGTATCCATTCAAGTTCGCGCTGTAAAGTTTTGCGCCTGTCGCTTTCGCCCTTTTCTTCCTGCTCCATGCGCTTTTCTTTCTGTTCAAGCCAGCCGGAATAGTTACCTTTCCACGGAATTCCCTCTCCTCGGTCGAGTTCCAAAATCCAGCCGGCGACATTATCCAAAAAATAGCGGTCGTGGGTAACGGCGATGACCGTTCCCGCGTAATCCTGCAGGTGGCGTTCAAGCCATGCGACAGTTTCCGCGTCCAGGTGGTTGGTCGGCTCGTCGAGTAACAGAATGTCCGGTTTTTGTAAAAGCAGACGGCAAAGAGCGACCCGCCGTCTTTCACCTCCCGAAAGGTGATCGACAACTTCGTCGCCGGGGGGACAGCGCAGGGCTTCCATCGCAAGTTCAAGGCGGCTGTCTAAATTCCAGCCGTCCGCCGCCTCGATTTTTTCCTGCAACTCCGCCTGCTGTTTCCCAAGTTTGTCGTAATCCGCGTCCGGCTCTCCAAACGCTTCGCTCACCTTGTCAAACTCCGCGAGGAGAGCCACAAGTTCAGCCGCCCCTTCGGACACAATTTCCTTCACGGTTTTGCCCGGCGCAAGATACGGCTCCTGTTCAAGAAACCCGATTGTGTAACCGGGACTGACGGAAGTCTCTCCCGCGAATTCCGTATCCACGCCGGAAAGTATTTTCAAAAGGCTGGACTTTCCCGAACCGTTAAGACCGATTACGCCGATTTTCGCGCCGTAAAAATAGGAGAGGCTTATATCCTTTAGCACCTGTTTGGTTCCATGTTTTTTGGAAACCTTGTACATGGAGTAAATTATTTTTTTATCGTCTACTGTTGCCATAAAGCGAGTTTAACATGAAAGCAAAAAAGATTATAGAGCCGAATTCCTACTTCAATATCCGCGCCGAATGCGGTTTTAATTGAAGATGAGCGGCATTAATACGCTCTTCCTGTAATAAATCCCAAAGTTCGCCATTGCAATGTGCATTATAATTTGCGCTCAAGTTTACAACATCATCATGATCGGCGGCATTGACGGCAACATATATTCGCTCATTTTCACAGGAACGCTCAAAGACAAAGGGGCGCTGATAATCCAGATAAATTTGCCGGTAGCCGCCGTATCTCAACGCCTTTTCGTTCCGTCTTATAATTGCAAGTTTGCTGATATGTCCCGTCAGCCATGTGCTGTAAGCTGAACTGTTTTCAATATCTATGTACGGACGCAGAGCGTGATCGGAGTTGTTTTCTTTAATGCCCTTTATTTCCCACTCGCTGCCGTAATAAACGGAAGGAATGCCTGGTAGCGTAAACAGCAGGGCGTATAACGTGTTCAAATGCGCCGGATTGGAAACGTTACTTGCAATGCGTGGCTGATCGTGGTTATCCAAAAAGGTGTACAACGGCAGTCCGTTATTTGGAGCGGAATTGCGCAGACAGTTTGCCAATTCATATAAATTGTTATCGTTATGGCTGGAAAACAGACTCTTGTATAAAATATAATTGGTAACGCTGTGCAGGGTGTCCGCGTTTACCCATTTTGAATAATCGCCAGCGACAACTTCACCCATAAGCCAGAAGTCCGGATTTTTCTCTTCTGTTATGTGACGAAGTTCCGTCATAAAGCCAAAATCCAGCGTATTTGCTGCGTCCAGCCTCATTCCGTCTATGTCAAATGTATCGATCCAAAACCGCGCGGCATCAAGCAGATAATTTTTTACAGTAGCATTGTGCAGGTTGAATTTCGGCAGTTCATAGTACCCGCTCCATGTGTCGTAGGTAAAATGGTCACCTAACGGACTTTGCCTGTTGAAATCCACGCCGGAAAACCAGCCGGAAAAATCGCGGTTGTTTTGCCGCAGTTCCTGAAATGCGAAAAAATCACGCCCGCAGTGGTTAAAAACGCTGTCCAGTATTACGCGAATTCCGTTTTCATGGAACTTTTTTACCAGAGCTTTAAATTCATCGTTGGTGCCGATACGGTTGTCAATCTCAAAATAATCCGTCACATCATAACCGTGGGAACGCGATTTAAGTACGGGACTGAACAATACGGCATTAAAGCCCATGCCTTTTATATGGGGAATCCATTTTTCAAATTCGCCAAATTTGTGTTCCAACGCGCCGTAATCGTTAAAAAACGGCGCTTTTGCCAATGAAAGCGCGTAAATGTGATAAATCAGCGCATCTTCATACCATTGATGTTTCATATTAACCCTTTATTTATGCCGCGCAAGCGGCAATGTAAATCGAAGTCACCGCAACGCGGGGACATTTCTTCTATACCTACCGTTAAGTATATAAATGTCTCAAAAAAAAATCAAGTCTTTTTGAAAAAAATTAAGAATAAATTCCATGCATAAACTGATGTACAAGCTCTTTTACGTTTTTTTTATTCATCTCTTGTCCCGCTCCCCCGCTAAGGTAAAGGCTGATATACGAATTTATAGTCCCGATAAATGACCATGTGAGGGTTTTACTTTTGCCCCTAAGATTGCCGTGCGCTTTCGCCATGCTTCGGAACATGCTTTCGATTACTTCAAACTGCGTAAAATGAAATTTCTTTACGATTTCAAAAACCGCGGAAGAAGACGGCATGGACAGATTAGCAAGTACGATTCTGTAGAAATCGTCATTTTCTTTCGCGAAGGAAAAATAAGCCGCCGAAACTTTTGTCAGCGTCAAAAAAATATCTTCAAAATAAGATTTAGGGTTCGGGCTATACACGGCGTTTTCTGTTATGAGCGTGTTTAACCGGGTATAATTCGATTGGCAGACAGCCTCGAACATTCCTTCCTTGCTGCCAAAGTAATAGTACAGAGTCGGCTTGGTGATACCGGCGGCTTCCGCCAACTCGCTGACCGAAACGCCCTCATACCCTTTTGCGGAAAACAGTTCCAGAGCTTTGTCCAAAATAGTCTGCTTTACAGCGCCTTTTTCGTCCATTATTTTATTGTATACCGAACGGTATATTGTGTCAATAGTGCGCTCATCGGTTCGATTTTTTCCTGCAACTCCGTGAAACTCCGCGTTCTCTGCGCTTTAGCGTCTCTGCGTGAAATTTCTTAAAATAAGTGTTATTATATTTTCATGTCGCTGAACTGGAAAGAGATCAACCTTATCCTCGAAGAACTCGATCTTGAGGGCGCGCAGATTCAAAGCGCCGTGCAGAGCGCATTTGATGTTGTCATTTTGCGCGTGCATAAAAAAGGAGAGACAAAGCAGGTGTTAATTTCGTTAAGTCCCGGCGCGTGCAGACTGCATGAAACATTCGCCGCTTTTCCAAAAAGCGA
>JAISSH010000087.1 GCA_031273265.1 Treponema sp. | reverse complement strand
AGCCGGTGGTCTTGACCAGTTCGTCGAGTATCCTAGTCTTCTCTTTTTTCCCCACCTGTTGATACCGCTTACTAACTTCCCCAGTAAGCGCCTTTTTTTCTTGCATAGATAACCCCATGATGTTTTCCGAACCCTCCTTCGGAAAAGCGTAGTAGGGTTAGAATTTTATTTTGAGGCACGTATCCTTTTCGGTTAGATTATTTATGAGGCAATTCGACCACTTGATATTTCTCTTTAACTTGGATTACATTAAAGTTATGAAACAAACAGTAACTATTGAGATTGCCGATAATACAGTCTTACAATTCTTGCGGAGTTTGGCCTCAATGAGCCTAATAAAGTTCACGCCTGAAATACCCTCGCAGGACGAACTCATTACCGCCCGCCTCAATGAAATCTATAATGAGACAGATTCATCTCTGGAACAGTGCTATATGATGGCGCAAGCTGAAGCGCTTGAAAACGAAGACTGGTAATGATTAAAGGAGAAATTTGGTGGGCTAATCTACCCACAGACCCCTATGGCTCAGAACCGGGCAAACGTCGCCCTGTTCTAGTAATCCAAAATGATGTAATTAACCGTAGCAAAATAAAAACTATAATCTGCGCTGTTATTACCTCAAATATGAATCAAGCACAGGTTCCGGGAAATATCTTATTGGAAAAATCCGTTACAGGATTGGATAAAACATCTGTAGTTAATTTTTCACAAATTATTACCGTTGACAAAACAAGATTTATCGAACAAGTTTCAATGTTACCCAAAAATTATATTATTAAAATAAATGAAAGCATAAGGTATATTTTTAACACTGAATTGTAAAATTCACCTATCCTGCTCTTCCCCCTACACCCCGTTACGCGCAAGACGGAAACCAACACCGTAGTACCGGCTGCTCGGATAGCCGAGACCGAGGATTCGAGATGTAGAACGGACGTATTGAGCCGAATTGTCCCATCGACCGCCACGAAATACACGGCCAAACTCGCCCCGTGGATCGAACTGCGTTCCGCTTGCATAACTATTTGCATACCAGTCCCAGCACCATTCACATACATTACCGCTCATGTCATACAGACCAAGACTGTTAGGCGCTTTTGTCCCGACAGGGTGCGTACCGTTTTCGCTGTTATCGCGATACCACGCCACCGCGTCCGCGCTGTTGCTTCCCGAATATTCGTAAACTGTTTGATCGCGATTTCCGCCCTTCGCCGCGTATTCCCATTCGGCTTCGGTAGGCAGGCGGTAGCCGTTTGCGTTCCGGTTGCAGGTTATGTAGTTTCCCGAACCGCTGTACGCAGGAGTCAGCCCTTCACTTTGACTGCGTTTATTGCAGTATTCTACCGCCTCATACCAGCTCACATAATACATTGGGTAGTTATCGCCTTCGCCATACAACTTCCACGATCTATTCGCCATGTTTCTCTGCTGCCGTATCGTCGTCCCCATTATTTCAAACCATTCTCTCTGCGTTACTTCGTACTTCGCCATGTAAAAAGAGCTTACGGTAACCTGATGCTGGACTTCATCATCATCACGCTCCGGCTTGTTGTCGTTGCTCCTCATCTGGAAAGTTCCGCCCTCAACGCGTACAAAGCCGTAGGGTATAGCCCCAGTCTGGGCGAAACCATAGCCTGCGGTCAGTACCGCGCACACAACAACAAGCAGTTTTTTCATGTTTTATTCCCCTTTTTATATATTACACTTTTTTACGATATAGACATTCCACAAAAATTAACTTGATCTGTAATAACCGCACAATCCGCAGAAATATATACTGTAAATTTACTGATTTTTTGCGGTATACTTAAGGTAATGCGTTCCTTTCTCATAAAGTGCGTCTTTTTTCTCTTTGCCTCGGCTCAGGTTTTTTGTCAAAATGAAGAGACGGCGCGCGGACAGGGGCTTTTTACAGGCAGTCCTTTCTGGCGGCAGGCTTTGGGCGGAGTGGTTTTATCGCTCCCGCATGTTCAGGCGCAGTCAGCCGTTGTCGCTCTGGACGGCGGAAATATCAAGGCGTACTCTACAGCGGGAACGCCGATGTGGAATTATTCGGCAAGGGGAAAAATCAGCCCATACGTTACGCGATCACGGGAAGGAACGTCGTATCTTTCAAGAACGAACGGCGCGTTCATCGCCGTCAACCGCTCAGGGCGGGAACTGTGGCGGCGCAGTCTGGGCAATCCGTTATGTGCAAAAGTAGTCGTCGGCTGGGACGGCAGGCTTTTTGCCCCGACCGAGAAAAGGATTTCCTGCTACACGGCGGCTGGAACTCTGCTTTGGACAAAAACTTTTGATCTGCCTTTCTCTATCGCGCCAAAACTTGACAGCGGCGGCGGAATAATTTTTGCCGTTGGAGACGAAGCCTGCCGCCTTGATCCGTTTGGAAACATACAAACATGGAATCTTCCAAACAAGCCTGCCTTTTTACTTCCTCTGGAAAAACTGCGGATAATGGCGCTGTATACTGACAGATCAATGGCTATTCTCGGTCAATCCGAAGACTGGTTTTTTTCGGCTCAGAGCGAAGTACATTCAGCGCTTTTACCCATGCTTCCGTCCGTCCCCGCCGCCGCTGTCAGCATGGGTAATAATATCGTAATGACTTTTAATGACGGCAGAACCGCGCTTTTTTCAATAGATGAAAGAAAGATAATGTGGAACGGCGACAGTCATATAAAAGAAATTATGAATAGGGGCGTAAAGCCGGAGCCGGAAGTGGAAATGCTTTTTGATGAAAGAGGAATTTATGTCTTAAGCAAAAACGGCGCGACAGGTTTTTCACATGACGGTAAAAGGCTTTGGTTTACAACCCTGCAGAATACAGCCGCTGTTCCCGCCTTTGGAAATGACGGCGTGCTTTATTCGGGCGGAAAGGACTGGATACTCTACGCATACAAAATTGAAGACCGCGTCCTGCCCGAAAGAGGCGACATATACGGTCCGCTTCCCGAAGGCTCTTACGGAACAGGCAGTCCAAAATCAACTTACATGAATGATTTTCCACTTGACGAATATGAAATGCAGAATTTTTTTGACAGGGTGAATTCAGGAATAAAAACAGGAAGGATAGAAACAAATGAGCCTGCATGGACATCGCTGTTAATGATGATTTCTACAAGCCAGTTCCACATCAAATACAAATTAAGCGCGCTGCATTATCTGGGGCAGATCGGCTCACAGGAAACAATCCCATGGCTGATAAATTTTTTCCGAAGAGAAAATGATCCGACGTTAAGGGCGGCGGCGGCTAACGCTGTCGGGACAATAGGCGTCGATCCGCAGGGCGTTGCGATTCAGTCATTTCTCTTTTTAATTGTAAACGGCGGCGGCATAAAAGACGAACAGGTGCTAACGGCGGTAGCTTCCGCGACAGGCGCTCTTTGCCGTTTTTCGGGACCGCCGTTGAGCGAGACCGGCATCAAAATACTTTCCATTCTTTCCGCCGGCAATCAGCCGCCGGTTGTCAGCCGTCAGGCAAAAAAGGAACTTGCGTCGTTAAGGTAACTATTCTCTGTAAACATTTAATATCTGTTCTTTGCCGGGAAGTCTGTAAATATCGAAATCTTTATCAAGGCTGATAATTTCCCGAATGCCGGTTTTTTCCGCCGTGACGACAAGGGTGGCGTCGGCGAAATCCATCGGAATGTCAGCGTACTTTTCGGTGAGCGCGACAATACGGTGCATATCAACCTGATTGATGTCGCTGATAATTACCCCCTTGTACATAACCCACTCATAAAAATCGCGCTGGGCGGCGGCGCTGAAATCCAGCATGTGGGAAACTTCGGTAAACACGGCAATTGTGCTTACAAATCTGTACGGATGCTCCTTGAGGAATGTCCGCATTTTGCGATGGCGCTTTTCGCTGGAGTCAAAAAGGGCGATAAGTGGTCCCGCGTCAATCAATATTGAGTCTAGCACCCCGCCCCCCGGTTAACGGAACCCTGTTCCCCGGACATTTTCGCCGAAAGTTTCTTTTTGATCCGCTGTTTGTAAGTAACGGCGCGGTCGCTTTCGCCTGAGCCATATTTGCCAAAAACAGGCTCTCCAAGGGTAAATGAGTCCAAATCGCCCTCTTCCTGCTTGTAGTACATTTCCAGGGATTCTATGATGATATCCGATTTTGTCTTGTTTTTTACTCTGGAAAGGACAAGAAGCTTGTTTCTTGTACCGATGGGAAGTCTGGCGGTGGTGATTATTTCGTTTGAAACATAGTTCGTTCTTGTATTCATATTACAGATTGTAATACGGATATCAAAAAAGTCAAGGGGTTTTCAAGAAATTTTTTATTTTTTTCTATTTTTTTAGGAATCGAAAACAAGGGGTATTTTTACCTGTTTTACTGTACCTTTGGCTAAAAATACGGTATAATTAAAGATCAGGAGCGTTGTTATGAAAATTCCAAAGTGCGCTTTGCCGAAATACCATGTAATTATTGCGATTATCTTATTTGCGGGGATTGCCGCAGCCGGTTATGCCCAAGTTAACAAGGACGAACTTCAGCAGGATCTTCCGCAGGTCGTCTTTATCAATTTTAACGGACCCCACGCGCGGATAGACACAAGGGAACAGATCCGCCAGATCGGGGTTGTTCTCGGACGGCAGGTAGCCGACGGAGAAAGGGCTATGGCGCCGACACTATCGGCGATGACCGCCGAGCGCAGAAAGGCGTATTCATACAAGATAGAAGCCGGAGCGTCAAACAGATATTCCGTCGCCCATTATATTTCCGGCGAAGAGGAGAGCAAAAACAATTCCGATGTTTTTGGACTCGGAGTAGACGCGGGCGTGGATCATGTCAGAAACCTGCGCACGATAATTCAGGGTTATCTGCAAACGGCGTATGATTACAACGAAAGAGACGCCGCCCTGTTAGCTGAATATATCACCATATACAACGCCGTGTACCGCGGAAATTGGGATTATTTTACAAACCGCTATAAAGCTCAAGTTGTTGGAAATGTCGCAAGGGAAAAAGCCGGTCTTTCCATTCGTTACGATGAATGGCCTGGAAGAACGATGATTCTGATTCCACTGGGATACGGCGGGCTAAGTTCTATAGACACGTCGGCTATTTCAGACAGCAGGGTCGTGGAAGAACTGCGAAGGGAAGATGACATGGGCATTCAACAGCGGCAGGATATGGTGAACCTGAAAGAGCGGGAAGCGGATGAAGCCGAACAACGCGCGCGCACCGAACGCGACGCCGCCAGTGAAGCGGAACGCGCAAACGATCAGGAAAGACAGCAAATCGCGCAGGAAAGAGAAAGAGGTGGAGACGAGGAAGACCTGAACAGAAGAGAACAGGCGGCGGATGAAAGAGACAGGGAAATTCAACAACGCCGGGAAGACGCTGATAAGCTTGACGAATTTGCCGAACAGAAAACACAGGAAGCCCAGCAGGAACGCGAAGAAATCGCGAAGGATCAGCAAGCCGCCATTGTAAATGAAGATTTGGGCGCGGGTTTCTTCGGAATAGCGATTCTCAGGCAGGAACCGGCAATCATGGGAAAAATTATCCGCTTCGACAGCAATGGAAAAGAAGTAAAGAGTTCTCCCCTTGAGACAGTACATGTGCGGACAGTCACGATAATCGGCGGAAAAGTTCTCGCCATCGCCGGTGAATTTAAAGGCAACGGCGCGGTGCGCCTCATTGAAGTCAACCAGAGTAGTCTTGAAATAGCGAAACAGGGCGACGACGATATATTGCCCGGAAGCCTCTTGTGGGTAAACGGCAGTGACCTGTACGCGATTACGGTTGATCTTGCGTCAAAGAGCTATTATCTTGGGCGCTTTAACACGGATTTTGCCCTACAGGCAAAATCAGAAGTCAAGGTGAATCAAAACGCGGGAATGACAATTCAACAGGGACGCCTTCTTACACAAAAAGAAGACGGTTCTGTGCTGATACTGAACCCGGTTGATTTATCGGTAGTGAAATAGATTTACTTGCTATAGATATGCTCAAAGCCGTGTAGTAATTGCTCGGCTTTTTCGCGGCAGCTTCCGCAGACAGTGCCGATTTTGGTCGCCTGCTGGAGCTGTTCCCAATTTCGCGCACCGTTGTGGAAGGCGTCTTCAATGTCCTTGTCCGTAATACCCAAACAATGACAGATAACGCTTGTTTCTTCCTTGAACAGACCCGCCCTTCCGGTTTTTGCAAGATAGTCGTCAATCGCGGCGCGCAGGGCTTTGTCGCCCAAAACAGAACAGTGTATCTTAAAACTCGGCAGTCCGCCCAGTTTTGTTACAAGGTCTTCCGGTCGTATTTTATAAGCGTCTTCAATTTTCATTCCCTTGATGGTTTCGGAAAGCATACTGGTAGAGGCAATGGCGCTCGCACAGCCGTAAGTTTTCCAGCGCACGTCGGTTATTACGTCATCGGCGATTTTCAAAAGCATCAACATTTGGTCGCCGCATTTTATATTTCCCGTCTGCCCTCTCGCGTCGGATGGAAAAGTTGATTCGTCATCCAAAAGCACGTTCCGGGGATTGGTAAAGTGTTCTTTAACGGTATCCGAATATATCCAGTCCGACATAATACTCCATTCTAAAACCGCGCAAGCGGTGATGTTAATAAAAATGTTTCCGCAACGCGGAAACAAATACTCCTAACTTGCGGACAATGTTGACATTGCCCGTAACCGCGCGATAATCGGCGGAAGCGTTTCAATTATATAATCAATGTCTTCTTCTGTAATCCCCCACCCCAGACTGAAACGAATCGAACCGTGCGCCAGTTCAGGTTTAAGTCCTATCGCCATAAGCACATGAGAGGGTTCAAGGCTTCCCGACGCGCATGCCGAGCCTGTGCTTGCCTCAATTCCCTGCATATCCATGGAAAGGAGGATCGCCTCCCCTTCCGCGCCTGAGAAGGAAACATTCAGCGTGTTTGGAAGCACGTCCCTGAGGTGTCCGTTTATTTTTATATTGGGAATATTTTTCTCAAGACCCAGGCGCAGTTTATCGCGCAGGGCGGAAATCTGGACGCCGTATTTTTCAACTTCGGCGGCGGCAATTTCAGCCGCTTTGCCAAAACCAAGTATCCCTGAGTTATTGTAAGTTCCCGCTCTCAGTCCGTCTTCCTGATGCCCGCCTTGTATCAGCGTAAAAAGCGGCGCGCCTTTTTTTATATACAGAGCGCCCACTCCTTTGGGACCGTAGATTTTGTGAGCTGAAAGCGTCATGTAATCCACTCCCCAATCCTGCGCGTCTAACGGAATTTTTCCCGCCGCCTGTACCGCGTCCGTGTGCATGTACGCGCCGGCTTTTTTTGCCATTTCGGTTATTTTTTTTATATCCTGCAATGTGCCAATCTCGTTGTTAGCCGCCATTACCGAAACAAAAAGCGTTTTTTCGCCAAGGACTTTTTCAAACTCGTCCATTTTGAGTTTTCCGTATTCGTCTACCGGCAGAATATGCGTTTTAAAACCTGAATTTTTTATGTTTAACGCGGAATTCAACACGCAGGGATGTTCTATTGCCGTAGTTATAAATTCATTGCGACCGCCGGCATTTTCGGCAAGACGGCGCATGGTTTGGAATACGGTATTGTTGGCTTCCGAGCCGCCCGAAGTAAAAACGATTGTCCCTTCACCGGCGTTAATAAGACCGCTGACCGCAATTCGAGCCTGCTCCACCCTTGCGCGCGCCAGCCTGCCCGATGCGTGCATACTGGACGCGTTCCCGAAAATTTCCAAATCTTCTATTAAGGCAGCCTTTACCTCCGGTTTTAAGGGAGTAGTGGCGTTATAATCAATGTATACTTTTCTGATATGTTCACTCATATATTGATCCGCTTTTTATGGTAGCAAAAAGAAAAAGAAAAAGCAAATGGACTGTCTATTTTCAAGAACGCTTCTTTTCGCCAAGCTCCCGCTTCACTTCATCCAGACGCTTGTTAAGAGTAACGATTGTCTTTTCAAGTCTTGTTTTCTCTTTTTCCAGCCGCAGTACCGGGTCTTCTTCACTGTCTTTGCCGCGTACCTGAATTTTTACAGTGTCGGGACTTTTTCCTTTGATCAGGGCGGTCTCGGCGACCTTGCGCTCATCGCTGTCGCGGATACCGGCAAGGAAGCGCATATTGTCCGCGCCCACTTCGGGGGCAAGATCGTACTCGAACATTTTAATCGCCATGTTCGCGGCTGTGCGCGGAATACGCAGCATTCTGTCAACATAATCCTCAAAACGCACGCCGATACTTGTGCAGAGATCATGCGCCTTCAACAGATGTTTTCCCATTTCTTTTACAAGCTCGCCGTTATTTTTCAGATACTTTGCGCGGATAAGTTCCGTCAGTTTTATCAGTTCAGGCGAAACCGAAAACACATCGCGGTAGATTTTTTTCGCTTCCGCTTTTTCAAGAAGGGCGTGAAAAATAGCCCAAAATTCGGTATTGTGCGCCCGCGCCGACAGCTTGCCCCCGTGCGAACAGGCGTGCAGATGGTGCGCGTATTCGTGGATTGCCGTGTAGAGCAGAAGATTCTGCCCCGCGTCGTCCGGCTGGAAATTTCTGTTATGCAAAATTATTTCCCTCGTTTCCGGCTTGTAAAGACCGTTTACTTTTGAACTTTTTTTCCCGGAAAAAATAAGCGAGAACTCAAGCGGCGCGTCCTCAATCGCAAGCAGTTTTTCTTTTATCTTGTCCTGATTCATATATACTCCCCGATTTTTTCCATGACAAGCGACGCCGCCGCGACGCAGGCGGTCTCGGTACGCAGGGCGCGGTTTCCCATAGACAACCGCAAAAAGCCCGCCTTCTCAAACATGTCCCGCTCATTGTCCGACCAGCCCCTTTCAGGACCTATCGCCAGAACAGCGGGTCTGCTTGTAGTTCCAAGGTGAAAAATAGAACCTTCGGGGCGCACATTGTCCATGGCGATAAGGAGCGGGATGCGTTTATGCCATGCCGTCTCCCAGGGACGCTCCTTCAGCCATGAAACCAAATTTTCGTAAACAGAAAGAACCGGAATCGTCGTGTCACGCGCCTGAACCGCGCCTTCGACAAGAGCGGCGTGAGCGCCGCCGTCATTGAGCAATTTTGTATCGCGGTAACTTTTTTCGCCCAATTCAGTTCCCACAAGATCAATAGAAGAAACCCCGATGCTAGAAAGGTCTCTTAAAAGCCGTTTAATTTGGATTGGACGCACAAAACCGGCGGCGATCCGTATCGGAAGCCGGGGTTCGGGCGGCTCCGTCGCGTTCACGGAAACAAAAATCGAACCGTCAAAATTTATCTTTTCAATTCTGCCAGTCCCACGCAGTCCATCAAGAATTCCGGCTTCAAAAACATCTCCTGCTTTCTTATGCAGAATCTTAACCAGGTGAATTGTCCTTTCATCCCGCCTTGAAAGGGTATGCCCCAGTTCGTGTTCTTCCAATAAAATAAGGTTCACAGGTACATTATAGCAAAAAATATCACTTGACAAAATATGGAAAAAATGGAAAATGTCAACTCAAGGAGAAAAAAGATGTTAACGAAGTGCTACAAAACAAAACAATTTCAAAAATTTGCTGGAATTTTACTAATTTCGCTGATAGCAATATCCTGCGCGACAAAGCCGAGTGCGTATAAAACCATCGATCTTGCGGTAGAAAAAGATGATTTTAAGACGGCAATAGAGGCAATTAAAGCGGGACAGGAAGATGATAAAAAACCAATTTATCTGGAAAAAAATTCTATCATGCTTTTTCTGGACAAAGGTCTTCTTGAATACTATGCGGGAGACTATGAAAATTCATCAAAGGATTTACAGGAAGCGGAACGCTTGATTGAAGAAGCCTATACAAAGAGCATAACCGCCAATTTTATGTCGTATATTGCCAATGACAACACCAAGGAATATCCGGGTGAAGATTTTGAAGATATCTATCTTAATGTGTTCAACGCGCTGAACTACTACAACAGGGGAGACATTGAAGGAGCTCTGGTCGAAATACGCAAATTGAGCCTGCCCAGCGGTAAATTGAATATGCTTGCGCAAAGGTACGATTTTAAAGACAAGGATGGAAAGAGCCTGGATGAAAGAGTACAAGAACAAGCCAAAGGCGCGGATACCAGTCAGTTACCAAAAGGGAAGCCGGTAGAATTTTCCAATTCGGCTCTTGCCCGATACCTCGCCGCTTTGTTTTATTTAGCCGACGGAAATACCGACAGCGCCCGCATTGAATTTCAGGAAGTTCCTAAAGCGTTTGCGTCCAACGGCAATGTATACAAAAACCCCATCCCAAAAGCTGTCGCTGACGCGCAAACCTCTCTGAGCAAAGCGCGGCTCAACGTTATAAGTTTTTCAGGTCTGTCTCCGATAAAACAAGAAGAAATTGTCGTACATTATTTTCCATTCCAAAACGCCGCTCTGCGCCAGACGAATTTCAAGCTTCCTAAATTGGTTGCAAGACCAACCCTGGCAAACCGGGTTGAAGTAGTCATCGAAGGGAAGGACAAATTTGATCTTGAACTGCTTGAGGATATGGGAGCGGTCATACAGGAAACTTTTGCCGTTCGTTATGCAAACATTGTGATTAAAACCTACATTCGCGCATTGATAAAGTACACTGTAGCCGACATCTCGGCGGCAGAAACCGCCAAAAGAACAAACGCGTTAGCGGGCGCAGCGATTGCTCTTGCAGCGAAAAAGGCGCTTGAAGCGACAGAAGGCGCCGATATCAGAATGTCGCGTTTTATGCCGGATAAAGCGTTTGTTGGCGGTATAGATCTTGAGCCCGGTAATTACAATATCACGATTAATTTCATTGCAGGCAACACTGTTGTTGCGTCTGTAACGCGCGAGGATTTTCCTGTAAAAGAAAAATCTCTCAATCTTATTGATGTTGCCAGCTTGAAGTAATTATTTAAGGAGGAGGAAAAAAATGAAAAAAATTCTTTTAATTTTTGCCGTTGTCGCCCTGGCTTTTTCAGCTTGTGCGTCCAAGGCCGGCGTATCAAGAGTTGCTTCCAGCACTCAGATTGACTTGAGCGGTTACTGGAATGATACCGATGTTAAAATCGTCTGTGAAGCTCTTATTAAAGACTGTATATCAAGTCCCAGAGTAGATCAGGCAATAAAGGCAATGGGCGGGAAAACGCCGACTGTTATTGTTGGCAGATTCAAAAATGAAAGCAGTGAGCATATTGATACGTCCATCATGACATCAATTATGGAAACAACGATTTTTAACAGCGGGAAATTGGACTTTGTCGCCGGCGGCGCAACAAGAGACGCTCTCCGCGCGGAACGCAATGATCAACAAAGTAATGCCAGCGAACAAACTGCGGCGGCCTTAGCCAATGAAACCGGGGCGAATTTTATGCTCACAGGTTCCGTGAAAGCGATTGTTGACAGAGCGGGAAATCAGACTGTAAGAACCTATTTCGTCAACGCTGAATTGACAAACATTGAGAACAACCAAAGAATGTGGATGGGCAGCAACAACGAAATAAAAAAGGTTATCGTAAGAGCAAAGAACAAACTGTAAACTGCCGCGCGGCCGGAATTGCTGTTCTCTTTGAGCGGCTTAATTCCGGTCGTGTAAGTTTATAAAGAGCCGGTTTTTCTCACATTCATATTGAGCTTTTCGCGAACGTAACTTGTAACAAGCGCCCTCTTATTAAAACGGACTGTTCTTGACGCGAGTATTTTTGCTCTGACGGCGGGACTTCCTTTAACGACAAACCCGGTCTCCGGCAACCATGAGAAAACGCACTCACCGGCGTCTAGTCCAAAGCGCCATGTAATTTCCTTATTATTCAACAATTCCTTGATGAGCGCGTATGCTTTTAAAACCGGATCGGCGTTGGTTTTTCCGCCGCCGCCGAAGGGAAAGCCGAAACAAGCAAAAATTGTGTCGCCCTCGAAACCGGCGATAACCGCGCCCGCGTTAATAATAATTTTTCTTACGTTTGAAAAAAACAATTTTTGCGCTCTGCCGGCTTCCTGCGGTCTTTCGCCGTTTTCCCTGGAAAGCAGATTAAAATCTTTAATCGCTATTACGGCGGCGTATGCCGCGCTTCTATCCGAAAGACGCGGTTTGCCCTTGTTGATCAATTCCCGAAGGACTTCTCTGGATACAAAGGGACTGTACGCCATGCGGAAAAGCCTCGCTCTTCGCCTAACGCTTGCGCTCCTGCAGATAAACATTACAAGCGTTCCCGAAATTGTAGAGCCAAATACTACCGCAGGATCGATCCAGTACCCGGTAACGACAAAATTCCAGCCGAACACAAAAGCCGCCAATATTCCGCAGCCCAAACCGGTGAATAACAAAACAACAGGACGCAGTCTGAAAATTATCATCAAAAATAAAAAAACGGCAGTGAGCGACCAGAAAAGAACATATTTATCGGCTGCCGGCTTGATATGGCTTCCGGTTATAAGAGCGTTCGCAAGAAGCGCGGAATATTGCGTATTGCCCTGAGCGCCCATTATGCAAAATGAAGATGGGAGTTCTTTTTCCAATTTGTCATGCAGGAGCGTTAATTTTTCATGCTGTTCGCGCATCAAAGAAAATAAAAGTATCGTCTCATCGCGCATGTTTTTTAATTTTGCAAGTCCTTCTTCTTTTAATGTTTTTTCTTCCGCGATAACTTCGTTATATCCGCCGACAAGAACCTTCTCGGAATTGCCGGAAAGAAATTCATTCAAACTTTTATAGTAATCGGAACGCGCGTATATCCACGCGGCGCACCTGCGGGCATCCGGAGCTTTCAACAATTCTTCCCTCAGAACAACCGCGTAATCATCAAGAAACAGCGGAGAGTTTTCCGGTTGGATTTTGGAAAAAGCTCCCAACTCGTCGGCTTCTCTTAAAATACGGCGCATGGCGCGTCCCGCTTCTTCGTATTCGCGGAAAAGCGCAAGGTCTATGTTTCTAAAGCCGCCGCCCGGCGTAATAATGTTTCCGTCCCTGTCCAGCGGAATTTCCCATTCTTTTCCGCCATGTTCGCGGAACAGGAGAAATTTTCCCACTTCGGAATTTTCAATCCGCATGTCAGAGTAACGGTATTTCAGACTGCGGTACACGGGGTGTTCAAAAGCCGACTCCGCGTCAGCCGGAAAAACGCGCCTGAGTTTTCCGTCCCAATCCAACACCGGCTTAACATCCGTCTCCAGAAAATTGCCGAATACCGCGATAGAACGAAGCAGTTCCTCGTCTCTTTCAACCAGCTCCAAAAGCAGGCGATCTCTGCTTCTTTCCGTCAATTCAACGAGCCGCTCAACATAAATGGGAGCCTGCGCAGGAGTAACCGAACCGGAACGGATTGCCTCAAACAAGTTGCGGATATTTGTTCCAAGCAGAATGTATTCGTCAAAAAAACGCCTGCGTATCTCTGTTTCGGTTCCGCTGACGGGCGATGAAGAGCCGGAAATTCTGGATGTAAGCACAATGTTTGCGGCGTCAAATTCGGTCAAGGTCATCAATACGTTGTAAATATCGCCGCTTTCCACGAATTCATCGGTATTAATAATTAAAATTTCCCTTGAAACAGGGGGCGGCTGTCTTCTGCTCAGAAAAAAATCGAAAACCGGACCCAATTTTGGACCCGTAAGAATGAAATTGATGAGAAACGCTATCCCGGCTGCGCAGATGAGTCCCGCCAGAAGGAAAATGAAAGATTTTTTAAGGGAAATTACCGCAGACATTACTGTAAATTTCGGCAGAATCGGGCGTTATCTTCATTCATGTTGAGGGGTTTATTCCCTTCTGTTATAATGAAAAACCGGGGGATTTATGGCGAAACCATTCATGAATGACGAGAACTTTTTACTGGAAAACGAAACCGCGCGCGGCTTGTACGCGGCGGCAAAAAACGAGCCGGTTTATGACTACCACTGCCACTTGTCTCCGGCGCAAATAGCGGAAAATTGGCAGATGCCCGACCTCGCCGATGCGTGGCTTTCGGGCGACCATTACAAATGGCGGATGATGCGCGCAATGGGCATTGATGAGGAACTGATTACCGGCAAGGCGGCAGGTTATGAAAAGTACCTCGCATGGGCGCGGACGGTGGAAAACCTGATCGGCAACCCTTTGTATCATTGGACTCATTTGGAACTTCAGCGTTATTTCGACATACACGAGCCGCTTACAGAAGAAAGCGCCCCGGCGATTTGGGAAAAAGCGAACGCTCTGCTTCAGAAACCGGAACTCTCGGTAAAAGGAATTTTTGAAAAGTTTAAAATATACGCTGTCGGGACAACGGACGATCCTGTCGACTCGCTTGAACACCACCGCGCTATCGCGGAGGGGACGGCTCCTATCGGGAAAATCGAAACAAAAGTGATTCCGTCTTTCCGCCCGGACAGAGCGCTGGAGTTAAACACGGCGGATTTTTCTTTTTATATTGAGGAACTTTCAAAGGTAAGCGGAATTAAAATAAAAAATACTGATGATGTTCTTGCCGCGCTTGCTAACAGGCTGGATTTTTTTATCAGTCTGGGCTGCCGTTCATCGGATCACGGTCTTGAATACGCGCCTTTCATGGTCGCGTCTAAAAGCCAAATTGAAAAAATATTCAAAAGAGCGCTGGCGGGAAAATCGGTATCAATCGGAGAAGCGGAAGCATATAAAACAAAAATGCTGATTTATCTGGCTAAACTTTACGCGGAGCGCGGCATTGTAATGCAGTTACATCTTTCTGTTATACGCAACATAAACACAAGATTGTTTTACAGCGTGGGAGCGAATACCGGTTTTGACGCGGTTAACGACACAATGTTAAGCGGCAGTCTTGCTTCACTTCTTAACATCATGGAAATAAACGGGAAAGATTCCGGTCTTCCAAAAACAATTCTCTATTCGCTCAATCCGAAAGATTACTACCCGCTTGCGACAATTATGGGCGGTTTTCAAAGCGGAAACATTGAGGGCAAAATGCAACTTGGCTCCGCGTGGTGGTTCTGCGATAACAGGGACGGCATGGAAGAGCAGATGCGCGTCCTTGCAAACTTAGGAATGTTACCCGCTTTTGTCGGAATGTTAACGGACAGCAGAAGTTTCCTCTCCTATCCGCGCCATGAATACTTCCGCAGAATTATGTGCAACTTAATCGGCGGCTGGGTGGAAAACGGAGAGTATCCTAACGACAAAACGCGCCTTGAAAAGATTGTGCGCGACATTTCGTTTGGCAACGCGAAAAAATATTTTGGCTAAAAAGGGGCGGCTGTGGATAATTTACATCAACAGCGCGCGCCATTGGATTAATGTTCCATGTAATAAGACAAAAGAGGAAACACCACTTCATCACCGTGAGCGCCTTCCAGTTCCTGAGTAACAGGATTGACCATTAAATCCATACCTTCAAGAGGAATGGCCCCTAATAAAATATACTTTGCGCCTGGAATAACCGCCGCCGAACAGGAAGTTCTTCGCTCTTTCCAGTAAACAAAAACAGGTTCTGTCATATTACATTGCACCTTTTGACCATTGGCGGTATTTGCCATTCTTTTCTCTATGACGGATAATCCCAATTTTTCACGCATTTCCTCATTTATCACAAGATACATTGCTCCGGTGTCAGCAATCGCTGTAATGGTAACCGACCTGACCGCCTCAGGTTTAATTAGTCCTTTATGGACATTTCCCTCATCCCATGCGTTCTTCAAAGTAATTTCAGTTTTTACCATACCCATTTTTTTCTTCCTCCAAAAAACAAAATATAAACACAACGCTAACAGCGTCACCTATATATAGGTGCGGACTAGCTGTTTTGCTTTACCGAAAACAGAAAAAAATAAAAAAATTTACCTCTGAATCCGCGCGGAGCCGCCTTTTGCGAACGCCTCAACTTGATCCAAACTGAACATGGAAGTATCCCCCGGCGTTGTCGTTACAAGCGCGCCGTGCGCCCAGCCGAGACGAAGGGACTCTTCCGGGTCTTTGCCGGACAAGAGACCGTAAAAAAGACCAGCCGCGAAACCGTCGCCGCCGCCTACTCTGTCGTAAACGTCAAGTTCGGCGGTTGGAGCTTGATAAGTTTTTCCGTCCAGCCAAAGAACCGCGCTCCAAGAATGGCGGTTGGTGGAATGAACTTCGCGTAACGTAGTCGCCACAGCCTTGATGTTGGGAAAGTCCTTTGTTACGCTCTCCATCATGCCGAAGAAAGCCGACGGGTCAAGCTTGCCCTTCGCCTCAACGTCCTGCCCCTTCAGGCCAAGTCCCTTCTGCAGATCTTCCTCGTTGCCGACAAGCACGTCAACGTAACCGGCAATCCTGCGCAGCGTCCTTGCCGCGCCTTCGCCTGCCTTGTCCGCGCTAAGCCCCTGCTCCGCGGCGGCGACCGCCCATAGCTTCGCGCGGTAGTTCAGGTCAAAGGACACAATCGCGCCCGCCTTCTTCGCCGCCTGCATCGCCTCTATCACAAGCTCGCTCGTCGTGGGCGACAGCGCGCTGAAAATACCGCCCGAGTGGAACCAGCGCACTCCTGGGGTCCCGGAGGACCCCTTGTTAAAAATAGCGTCCCAGTCAAAACTGCCCGGCGCAAGCCTCTGCGCCGCCTCGTTGGAACGGTTGTAAAACACAACAGGCGCGCGCACACCCTGCCCCCGGTCGCTCCACACAATCGCCATGTTCGGCCCGCGCACTCCGTCATGTTCAAAACGCCTGTAGTACGGCGTAACGCCCGCCTTCCGCACCGCGTACTCAATCCTGCGGCCTATAGGGTAATCCACCATTGCGCTTGCGATGGCAGTCTTCATGCCGAAACAGGTAGACAGATTTGTGGCGACATTGTACTCGCCGCCTGAAACGTGCAGCAGGTACTCGTTAGCCTCCGCGAAGGGGATAACTGCCGGGTCGGGCCGCGTTACCAGCGCGCCAAGAGCCAATAAATCGTGCGCCGCGCCGGCGGCGGGAATTGTTAAAGATGCCATGTTTCACCTCTATTAAGCCGCTCCAGCGGCGATAAACCTCTATACTTAGGTTTTTTTTGAGTATAGCTACGCATAGGCCAGCTTTCCTCGTGCGGCAGGAACAGCGCGTCCCATTTGCTGCGCTGTCTCAATCCACTCATCTATCACTGTCTCGGCGTTCTGTACCGCTTCAACATACGTCTGTCCGTCCGCCATGCAGCCGGACAATTCCGGCACTTCCGCAATAAACGCGTTATCTTCCATGCTCCAATATACGATGATTTCATAATTATTCATTTGGGCCCTCCAGACGGTATTTTATTATCATATTCCTTACCTGTCTGACTTGATATGCTTTTGCCTGCGAACCTTTAGGCTGTAGATTTAGTATTTCCTCAATATCCTGCCTGTAATAAATATG
>JAISSH010000074.1 GCA_031273265.1 Treponema sp. | reverse complement strand
AATCCCGCTTCCGGGTTAATCGCGTAAAGTCTGCCGTCATCCCCGAATTTCATCCAGGCAATGTCGTCGCCGATAGTCTCGACCTTCCAGTCTTTCAGGGTGGGAACAAGCATGGCGAGATTTGTCTTTCCGCAGGCGGACGGCAGCGCGCCTGTCATGTACTTGACCTCTCCCTTCGGGCTTGTGAGTTTCAGGATGAGCATGTGTTCCGCGAGCCAGCCTTCGTCGCGCGCCAGAACGGACGCGATACGCAGGGCGAGGCACTTTTTGCCGAGAAGGGCGTTTCCGCCGTAACCTGAGCCGTACGACCATATTTCGCGGGTTTCCGGGAAGTGGGAAATGTACTTGTGCTCAAGCGGGGCGCACGGCCATTTGCCGTTGTCGCTTTCACCCGCGGCAAGAGGCTTTCCTATTGAGTGGAGGCAGGGAACGAAGAAGCCGTCGCCGCCAAGAACGTCCAGTACCTTTGTGCCGACGCGGGTCATAATGTGCATATTTACCACAACATATGGGCTGTCGGTGATTTCAACGCCGATTTTGGCGATATTTGAACCGACAGGACCCATAGAGAAGGGGATAACGTACATCGTGCGCCCCTTCATACAGCTCTTGTAAAGCCCGTTCATGGTCTTTTTCAGTTCATCCGGGTTGATCCACTGGTTGGTGGGACCCGCGTCGTCCTGACTTTTGCTGGCTATGTAGGTGCGGCTTTCCACACGCGCTACGTCCGAGGGGTCGGAGCGGAAAAGGTAGCTGTGCGGTCTTTTCTTCAAGGGCGTCGCAAGCCCCGCATCCACCAGAATTTTAATCATCCTGTCATATTCGGTCTTGCTGCCGTCGCAAACTTCCACCGCATCGGGGGTCATAAGAGCGACTGCTTCTTCAACCCATTTTTTAAGCCCTGAGTGCTTTAATTCGTTTAAATTCATAATTATCTCCTATATACATCTTTTTAGTCATGTATCTTCATTTATACGTTAATAATCGTACTTGATCAAGAGAGTGGTATTCCATTTTCCCGAAAAAAGGCGTATTATATACCTATGGATGATCGTAAGAAGAGAATTGACGATTTGGAAAAGGACAAACAGGAAGCCCGCGTTTCGCTGGACAGCCTGTTGGAGAATTTTGGCGAAAATCTGTATTCCCGCACAAAGGATTTACAGGCTGAATTTGATGATATTGTTCAATACAACATATATCTCAAGGATATAGCCGAATCCAATTCGGCTATCGCGAAAGTTGAGGAAAAAAACCGCCGTTACAGGGAGCTTGAAGAGGCAATTGAATCTAAGGAAAGCGATGAAAAGGAGCGTTCCAAAGAAATGTCCATTATTTTCACCAGACTTGGCAAGGCTCTGCTTGATAATACCGCGTATGACGATTATACCTCGCTTTTCAGGGAACAGGCGGACGCTCTTTCGTCCAAGCTGGAATCCCTGGAAACCCGCATCAAGGAACTCGACAACAAGGAAGGGGGCAATGTCTTTTCATGGATTGGCAAGAGCGCGCAGGGGCTTGTGCTGAAATCCTTCCTTTCAAAAGCGCAGGAAAGCCAGGAACAGCTTTACCATGATATAGGGGAACGCTACACCGATCGCGGCGCGAACGAGTCCGGCGGGGAAGCCCAGTCCAACGAAGAAATTGCCGCTATACAGGCGGAACTTGACAAGCTCCGCGAAATTTCGCGTACCGCGCAGGACGAGCTTTCCGTATTGAAAGATGAAAAACGTCTGATTGCCGCGGGATTTGGCGCGGACGGCAATCCTCAGAAACAGATTCAGAATTTGAAAAACCATATCGGGCAGGTTAGGGATGACCTTCGCGTTCTTTACAGAAATTTCGGCGCACAGGCGTCGGGAATTATGGACGCGGAAATACAACCCGAACGGAAATATTTTATTGATACAATCGTCGCCGCCGAAGACGGAGAAATAATCGGCAGGGCAGGGCGGCTTCATCAGTCAATATTTGAATATGACAAATCAATCGGTAAATTGAAAGCGTCTCTTGCCATAGATGAAGAAAAAGCAAAAATCGAAAAATACCTGCGCATGATTGAAGACAAGAAAAAGCGCATAGCGGAATGTGAGGAAGCTATCGGAGACATTGAAGAGAGCGTCCGCGAAAGCGAGACAAACATTCAGGAATTGCAGAAAGAATTATAGGGAGAATAATCAGCCTTATGGCAGTTAAAAAACATTCAGCTAAAGCTGGGGCAAAAGCCGGTGTGAAAAAAAACAGCGCGAAAGCAAAATCAGGCGCGGCGAAACATGCGGCAAAAGCTAAAGCAAGACCAACTGCTGCTGCGGCAAAACCTATTGAGGAAAAGAGAGCGCCGAAGGGAACTCCTGTTTACGACGAATCAAAAATAAAGACGCTCTCATCGCTTGAACACATAAGACTGCGGACGGGAATGTACATCGGGCGTCTTGGGGACGGTTCAAATCCCGACGACGGAATTTACGTTTTATTAAAAGAAGTAATTGATAACGGCGTTGATGAGTTTATCATGGGCAACGGAAAGTTGATTGATGTTTCCATCAAGGACATTGGCAAACCGGGAGCGGCGACTGTAAAGGTGCGCGACTTTGGGCGCGGCATCCCGCTTGGAAAACTTGTCGAGTGCGTCTCTGTTATCAACACCGGCGCGAAGTACAACGACGACGTGTTCCAATTTTCAGTCGGGCTTAACGGCGTCGGAACAAAAGCGGTTAACGCGCTTTCGGTTCACTTCAGGGTCGTCGCCGTGCGTAACGGCGAATTTGCCGAGGCGATTTTTGAAAGAGGCAAACTCAAAAGCAACCGAAAGGGTAAACTGAAGGAAAAAATCAAAGACGGAACATTGGTCGAGTTTACTCCCGACCCGGAAATTTTTAAGGATTATGTTTTTAACGCCGAATTTATCGAAAAGCGGATGCAGAATTACGCGTATTTGAACGCCTCTCTTACGTTGGCTTTTAACGGCAAGAAATTTGTCTCAACGCGCGGGCTGTACGATCTTCTGCGGGAAGAAACCGGCGACGACTGCCTGTATCCGCTGGGCTACTACAAGGGCGAACATTCACCTAACGGTCAGCTTGAGATTGCCTTTACGCATACCAACAACTACGGCGAGGAATATTTCTCTTTTGTAAACGGTCAGTTTACTTCCGACGGCGGAACGCACCTTTCCGCTTTCAAGGAAGGTTTCCTTAAAGGAATTCAAACCTATTTTAAGAAAGATTACCGAAGTGAGGACGTGCGCGAGGGCACGACCGCCGCGGTTGCAATAAAACTGAAAAGTCCAGTCTTTGAGAGCCAGACCAAAAACAAACTCGGCAATTCGGACATTCGCGCGTGGGTTGTGCAGGAAGTTCGCAACGCCGTGGAAGACTGGCTGCATAAAAACGCCGAAGCAAGCAGAAAACTGGAACAGAAAATAATAGCCAACGAGTCCCTGCGCACGGAGTTAAACGCCGTCAAAAAAGAGGCGCGTGAAGCGGCGAAAAAAATCGCCCTTAAAATTCCCAAGCTCAAAGACTGTAAGTACCACCTTGAGGACGGCAAGGACGGCGAAGAATCCACTATCTTCATTACGGAAGGCGACTCCGCCGCGGGTTCTATCGTTTCCAGCCGCGACGTGATGACGCAGGCAATTTTCGCCCTTCGCGGAAAAGTTGAAAACGTGTACGGAAAAAAACGCGCCGCGATTTACAAGAACGAAGAACTTTTCAACATGATGATGGCGCTCGGTATTGAGCAGGACGTTGAGGGGCTTCGCTACAACAGAATCGTAATCGCCACGGACGCCGACTTTGACGGCTTTCACATTCGCAATCTGCTTTTAACATTTTTTCTTTCATATTTTGAAGAACTCGTAACGGCGGGACACGTTTTCATTCTGGAAACGCCGCTGTTCCGCGTCCGCACAAAAAAAGAGACCCGCTACTGTTACAACGAAAAAGAGCGCGACGAAGCCGCCGCCGCTCTTGGCTCCCAGAGCGAGATAACCCGCTTCAAGGGACTGGGCGAAATCAGTCCAAAAGAGTTTGGTCAGTTCATCGGCGAAGATATGCGCCTTGTGCCGGTCTCGGTGAACACGCTCAAGCAGGTTCCGCAGGTACTGACCTTCTACATGGGCAAAAATACGCCGGAAAGACGCGATTATATAATGAAGAATTTAATTGAAGATGCGGGATAAGATGGCAGAACCCTACGTTCCTCAGCTCGGAATAGTTTATCCTGACAAACCGGACGAGCATATACTCGCTCTGAAACAGATACGCGAAATAAAAGTTGACGAAAATTACCCCTTTTTAGACAAATCATTCAAGTTCAGGTTTATGCGCGGGCTTATGTATTTGGGAATTATTACGATTGTGTTTCCCTTAAGCCCGCTGATTTACGGACTTAAAATTGAGGGGCGAAAAATTCTTCGCAAAAATAAAAAACTTTTCAAAAACGGAGCCATGACAACATCAAACCATGTTCACCGCTGGGATTTTCTCTTTGTACTGCAGGCTGTACGCTTTCGATTAATGTTTTTTCCCGCGTGGAAGGAACACCTTAACGGTCCCGATGAGGGTTTTGTCCGTCTTGCCGGCGGCATTCCGATCCCCGAAGGAATCAGTACAATAAAATGTTTTAACCGCGCTTTTGATGAAATTCATGAAAAGAAAAAATGGATACACGCTTTTCCCGAAAGTTCCCGCTTTGATTACTTTCAGCCCATAAGACCGTTTAAGAAGGGCGTTTTTACTATGGCTCACCGTTACAGCCTGCCCGTTATCCCTATGGCTTTTTCCTACCGAAAACCCGGCTTTCCCCTTAACGTTGTCAATCTGTTTCGTTCATTGGCGGGAAAACAAAAACTACCAGGGATTACTCTGCGTATCGGCGAGCCGATTCTGCTTGACGCGAGTCTTGGGCGCAAGGAAGCCGTTATTAAACTGAGAAAAGACTGCCACGAAGCCGTAGTGCGTCTCGCCGGCATCAGCGAGAATAAGTACATGGCAGAAGGGGACTAAACGAGTTATCTTTCCAATAATAGTCTAATCAGTTCGTCCCACTCGCCGGCGTACATTAAAAGTGTGGGACCGTGCGACTCTTCTTCCGGTCTGCGGCGGTTTGGGTCAAGGCGGTAATAGCGCTTGTTTCCGGTTTCAAGACAGAAAAAATGCATTCCCGCGTTAAACGCACCAAGCCCGTCCGTCTCTTCGCGGTCGCCGATTACAAGAATTTCCCCTGGCGGCAGGCGCAGGTCGCCGGCAATTTGCAGAAAGGGACGCACGGCGGGTTTTTGCGCGCCGAAAGAATCCGGTCCGTAAAGTAAAATTTTTTCAGAAGGGAACAAGCCAAGTGATGTCATGCGTTCCTTCAAAAAAGGATAATCGGAATAAATAGCGATCTGCAATGAACTTTCCTGCGATTGTACGCGCCGCAGTAGCTCCGTAATGCCTTGTCTTGGTTTGAAATGTTTTTTAAGCACGCGGATCATGCGCGGCATGTAACGGTCAAAGTACCAGCTTCGCATCCGCTTCGGCGAAGACAGGCAGACTTTTCCAAGCTCGTTGAAAAATTCCCTGTGATAAATTTCCGGCGATGAAAAATCCTGTCCGGCAAAACGACTGCGGACAAGACGTTCGCCGCGAACAAGCAGTATGTCAATGGGGCACGCGGCAATCATCCGTATGGCGATATACGCGTTATCAAAAAGAGTGCCGTCAAAATCGAAGATGATGCCCTTGATTCCGCGAAGCATTCTTTTACAGACAGTCTCAGGCTCTTCATAACCGGTATCAGGCGGTAAGCCGCTTTCGGTATCTGCGTCTGATACCGCCTGTAATTGCACCCACTTTACATTCGCAGGGAATTCCATCACTTTACAAGTTCTTTAAACATCGCGTGACGTTTTTCATCCTGCATAAGCAGATTGAGTTTGAACTGTCCGTCGCGATAGCCGCGATCTATGCAGGTCGCTTTGAAACGCTCAAACGACTCCGGTCCCAGAAGAGCGGTATCCGGCGCTTTGACGCGGTTGGAAGCGCGCTTTTCCCGGTATTCGGGATTGTACTCCTGCATGACCTTGTCAACCTGCGCGGTGAATTCTTCCGCTTCGGCGGCGGTCGTATTCTGATTCGCGAATTCATAATAAAACTTGTAGTTTGATTTTTCCAAATCGGCAAAACCGACAAAGAAGGGCGCGCTCTTGCCGGTCTTTTTTTCTACCTCATGCACCGCCTCGATAAACTGCCGTTCGTGGAGTTTTTCTCCGGTCAGGCTGATAGTGCCGTTTATCTTCTGGATAAACTTGAGGTAGGGGAATTGATTTATATGACCGGTGATCTCCAGAAGATCGTTCATGTTGTAGCGGTAAAGACCGGCGCTGGTTGTCACCAGCATACAGTAGCGTTCTCCTTTTTTAACTTCATGCACCTGATATATCTTCGGGTTGGGGTTTTCGATATCCGATTCGTGGATAAATTCAAAATAGTTTTTATGAGCGAAGAGTATCGTGTCCTGACTGCCGCTTTTAAGAACAAGACCCGCCTTGACTTCGGTAGAAAGATAGCTGAATTCATGGTACAGGCATTTTGGCGGAAAAGAGTCCTTTATTTTTTCGTAGTAAATTTTGGTATTGCCGCAGAACCAAGTGTTGACAATCTGCATATCAGGCCAGTAATGTTTGGGCAGAACCGTCCCGTACTTTTTCTTAAGTTCGCGTAATTGTGCGGCGCGTTTCGGGTTGGGTTTTAAATACTCCTGAAAAGCGGCGCGGATTTCATCGGATATGGGGAATTTTTTACTGAGGGTTCCATGCTCAATGTCATCGCAGTAATCATCGAAAAATTCATTCGCGTTGGTTTGCATTTCAACTAACGTACTGGGATTGGCGGTAATGACAAGGGTACAATTCCTTTCAATGCTCATTCTCATTATCGCGTAATAGCGCGCCTTGTAATCGGTTATATGGGACACATCTCCCGGCGCCGTATACACCGCTTTCATAAAATTGGGTATATCACGCGCCATAACCCCGGATACGGAGCCGAAAACCGTACCGTCGGGAGCCGCCCCTTCAATTGCCTTGCCCACAATGATAACCGTGGGTCCGTAAAACGCTTTGGGCTTGTTCATTATCAGGGTATAGAACCACATCTGATTCATCTTCTTGTACACTTCCTTATAGTACTCCTCGGTTACGGGTATCCACTTTGGCTCCTTGGTCGTCCCGCTCGTGGTGCCGTACATCTTGGGCTTGCCCGGAAACAGGATGTTCGCCTCGCCGTTTTTATGCCGTTCAATATAAGGACGCAGATTTTCGTAATCGTTCATGGGGACGTATTTTTGGTACAGTCTGAAGAGTTCCTCGGATGTCGCCGCCGCGAGTATTTCTTCAAAATGATGCTCTTTTCCGTATATTGTGTCCTTGGATAATGTAAGAATATGCCGCAGTATTTCGTCCGAAGCCTTTTTTCCGTCTTTTGAAGCCTTTCTCATTTCTTTAAGGCCTTTTTTACCGACAATGGTCAGGGCAAGCCTGATAAGCCACCATTTTTTTATTCTGGGTTCTTTCATCAACTCTCTCCTTTTGAAAACATCTTATCTTACAGGTATTTTATTACATAAAAAGCCGTTTTGTAAAGATGGATAAATGACGAATTTGCGGGGGAAAGTTGGAATTTTACCGATATATATAGTAAAATTTAGGTAAGAACAACAAGATGAAAAAAATATTGCTTTTTACGCTCCTTTTGCCCCTCGCGGCAGCCTCTTTTGCGCAGGATAAAATACCCAACAGGTTCATTTTCATTGAAGGAACGGCGGACAGGGCGGATTTTCAAGAGTATTTCATGACGAATTTTAAGGCGGAGGCGTTTGGAGTGGGCTATACAGTAACCGGGAGCAAGAGAGAAGCCGCCCATACCGTAAAATTCAGCGTTTCTCAAAATATGGTCACGGGCACAGACGGCATACGGCGTCAGGCTCCGCCCGGCGACAATCAATACGTTATCAAAATAAGCCTTTTAAGGAATTCGGACAACTTTGAAATTATTGTTTTTGACTTCTTTTTCACCGATCTTAACGAAATGTATGATTACAACCAGTTTCTGTTCCTCAAGGCGGTCAGCAACATCCCGCCCATAACCGAAGACGATATAATTGTGGTTCAAGAACAAGTACGGGTACAGGAACATGTAATAGACAACAGTTGGAAAAACAAGTGGCTGTATTTACGGGCATCCTTCGATTACCCCATCACTTTTTATGAGTTGAAAGACGACGGGTTAATAGGCGGGATAGGGCTTTATGAAGGTGATTTTGACGACCCGATCAGAACCGCTCCGATTGATCATAGAGTTTTGGCAATGCCGGGAGCGACGCTGGGCGTTGAAGGTCAGGTTTTTGATTTTTTAAGCGTCGAGATTAACTTTCAAATAAATTTAGGAGACACCATGGACAATACCTTTATCAATATGGCTCTAGCCGCGGAGTTAAAATATAACTTCAAATATTTTAATAACTTTGTGCTGGCT
>JAISSH010000034.1 GCA_031273265.1 Treponema sp. | reverse complement strand
GGCAAAAAGAAACTAAGCGCGAAATTTATCTCCAACGTTGACCCCGATGACGCATCGCAGGTCATTGCCTCTTCCCAGCTTGATCAGTGCCTGTTCATCCTTGTTTCAAAGAGCGGCACAACTCAGGAAACTTTGTCAAACGAGCTCTTTGTCAAGGACAAGCTCTCAAAGGCGGGCATTGATTCAAGCAAGCATATGATCGCCGTAACGAGTGAGACAAGCCCTCTTGCGCGTAACAGCGCGTACCTTGACTCCTTCTACATTGACGACTACATCGGCGGACGTTATTCGTCATCGTCCTCGGTGGGCGGCTGTGTTCTGTCCCTTGCCTTCGGCGCGGAAGTTTTCAAAGAGTTTCTTGCCGGAGCCGCCGAAACGGACAAACTTGCTCTTGAACCGGATATTAATAAAAACGCCGCTCTTTTTGACGCGCTCGCGGGCGTTTGGGAGCGCAACTTTTTGGGCTACCCGTACACGGCGGTTCTGCCCTACAGTCAGGCGCTCTCACGCTTTCCCGCCCACCTTCAGCAGATGGACATGGAGTCAAACGGAAAGCGCGTGAACCGCAACGGCGAGCCTGTCAACTACGAAACCGGTCCCGTTATTTTCGGCGAACCCGGTACAAATGGACAGCACTCGTTCTATCAGCTTCTGCATCAGGGGACAAGCGTTGTCCCGCTTCAATTTATCGGCATTGTCGAAAGCCAGAGGGGAGACGATGTAAGCGTGGACGGTTCTGTCAGTCAGAAAAAACTTGCGGCTAACCTTGCCGCTCAGATTGTGGCTTTCGCGAAGGGACAGGACAGCGCGGACAAAAACAAAGAGTTCCCCGGCGGACGCCCTTCAAGCCTGATCTACGGAAAGCGCCTTACCCCCGCAGTGTTAGGAAGCCTTCTTGCCCACTTTGAAAACAAGGTGATGTTTCAGGGCTTTGTGTGGAATGTGAACAGTTTTGATCAAGAGGGAGTACAGCTCGGCAAGATACTGACGAAGAAAGTCCTTTCCGGCAATTTCGGCGACGACGCGCTTGAAGCGTACAGTAAAATACTTAAAATAATCTGATATGTTTCCAAAAAGACTTGGCAATTAAAAATAAACCCCGCCAAAGCCGGCGGGGTTTTTAATTTAATTCTTAATACTGAAAATTAAGCTCCATATTTATTTTTCCGTGAGGATAAACCGAGGTAATATATTCCGGCTCATTCGTAGTTTTTAGTTGTTTTAATAAAGAATCAAGTTCCGCTTCGGATAAGGAGATAAAATTTTGCAGTAAGGAAACAAGTTGCGCTTCAGATAATGAGTTCATTTTCTCTATGGAAGAAGCAAATTCAGTCTTGGATAATGAGTTATAAGCGTTGACCAAAGAAGCGCGTTTTGTTTCAGTTAAGGAGTTTAATTTCTGGATAGAGGAGATACGTTCCGCTTCAGGTATAGAGCTTACAATCTGCCTTAAAGCGGTAAGTTCTTCATCAGACAAAGAATATACCTTATCCATTAAATAATAAAAATCTGTATGAATGCCGCCTTCCGCGCCGGTCAGGTACATTTGAGTCTCCATTTCACTGGAAGCGTCATTAATGATTACATAAATTAATAACGCGATTAATGAAATGGGAAGAAAAATAATATCGACTATCGTTAAAAGAGACAGTCCTCTTGTATACGTCAGACAACTGGTAAAACTGCTGGCTAGCATAACAAGAACCAAAAGCATTGCGATTGTCCTTAAAAAGTTTTTCATACAAAACTCCTTTGTTGCCGCCCTGCTTTTCAGGGTGACAATTAAAACATATAAAAGCCGCTACGCGGCCGTAGGGTCATTGTACTATACAATTTGTTATTTGTCTATATATCAGGGCAGACTCCGCGATTCACCCGCACAACTCAACCGCGAAGCGGACAAGCTGTTCAAAAAACTGAGGGGTAAGGCGCGAGACCGTATCTCCCTCGTTGTTGAGGTTCTTCCATGTTGAGGGAAGGTTGCGTTTCTCCGGCGAAGTTTTTATTTTGCCTGAGATTAGCAGGTTCGCGAAGTCGGGATTTTTGCGCAGAGCTTCTTCAAATTGCGCGGCTTCGGCGGACGGAAGAAGCGTGATTGTCTGCGCCGCGAAACCTGCTCGCAGGAAACCTACGTCGTCTGAAAACGGAGTGGGGGCGAGCAGGACTTTGTCAAGACGCAAAGCGTCTACGGTTTTTAAGGCGTGGTTTCTAAGCTGTTGGATATCGTTCTTTACCCTTGCGAGGTTTGGATTGTTATTGTTTTTTAAGATACTGTCCGTTATCGTGGAAATGATAAATGTCTCTCCGCTTCCGCATGCGTCAAAGTTGAATATTCTCGCTTTTTCCAGCCCCCATGTTTTTAACTTTTGCGCCATGGAAAAAGACCCCTGCGCTTCAAAGCTTTCTCCGGCTTTTAATTCTTCCTTGTCGGTGAATAAAATAATCCAGTTGCCGATGCCGCGCTTTATCAGTATTGTCGCCGCTTTTAGCAGATGAAAAACGGCGATGCTGTTGTCGTTCGCGCCGGGGCTGTTCTCTACGCGGTCGTAATGCGCCGTTAGCAGAAATGGGCTCATGTTGCTGAAAGGGAATGTCCCGCCGGCTGAACGCAGTGTTTTTTGACCGGGCGGAAAAATAAAAATGTGCTTATTTCCCGAAACGGAAATAACTGTCGAGTTTAGGTTGAGTTTTTCGATTGTTGTTAAAAGCGCTTTACAGCGATCAACTTTCATCGCGATAAAGTACGAAAAACGGTCGTAGGGGCTTTGTTTTTGCCAGTCTATTTCATCAGTTGTTTTCATTTTATTTTTACCGCCCTAAAGGAATGTGAGGGAGAGACAAGCTCCTGCTGTGCGTCTATGATTTTCAGTTCCATAGGCAGATTGCTTTTTATGGAAGAGGAAGAAGCCGCCGCGAAACTGGCATGTAAAACGCCGAAAACAGACGCGGCGCAAAGTTCAAGCGTTTTCTCAAGGTTTCTCGTTTCAAGATAGCGGGATAAAAATACCGACGCGGTCATATCCCCGGTGCCCGCTACGCCGCTGCCAAGGGGAAGTTCAGGAGTGGTAACCTTGTAGACGTTTTTTTTGTCGGAAGCGAGCATGCTCAGTTCACCGTCTTTTTCCTTAAAACTCGTTACCAGCACAATGGACGGACCTGTTTCATGCAGTATATTAACCGCCTTGATCGCGTTGTCAACCGCCGCCGTATCGATGCCGGTAAGAGCCTCAAGTTCAAATTGGTTAGGGCAGATTATGTCAGCTAACGGAACAAGCTCATTTTTGAATATATCGGGAATATCGGGCTTTACGTAAAAACCGCGCCCGACGTCGCCCATTACCGGATCACAGCAGTACAGTGCGTTGGGGGATTCACGGCGCACTTTTTTCACCGCGTCAATGATAGCCCGTCCGACGGCGGCGTCTCCCAGATAGCCGGACAGCACCGCTTCGGCGCGGTTCAATACGCCCCTTTCTTCAATACCGGCAACAAGTTCCGCCGCGAGTTCCGCTCCGAGGACTTTTCCGCGCCACGCGCCATAACCCGTGTGGTTTGAAAATTCCACCGTATTAATCGCCCATACTTCCCGCCCAAGCCTCTGCATGGGAAAAACTGCCGCGGTATTACCCGCGTAACCAAACACCACATGAGACTGAATTGATAGAACAGCCATTTATCGTTCCTTTTGCCCGCCTTGCCGCCTGTAAATTCGGTTACTTCTGGCAATGGTCATTTTAAATATTCTGTCAGCTAACAGAGACAGAACTCTGAAAAATCTGCCCTGGCGCTGACCATACTTTCTTGAAAAATCTCCGGCGGCTTTTGCCAGAGAATATGTGCCGTATTTCTTTTTCAGAAAATCCCAGTGCTTTATAATCCACACGTAAAGATCGGCTTCCGTTCTTCCCGCGAAATTCGCCAAAAGCCACTGTTCCCTGATTATGGTTATTACCGGATTATACACATTTTCAAACCATGAAACAAGAGCGTCGCCAAAAGGAATTTCTTCTTCGATATTTTCATTCAGAAAGTATTTGTGAACCAGTATGTGGTTGTAAATTACGTCGTAACGCCCCGGTGAGCTGAAATTCATGCCCCAATAATTTGTCAACTCTCCAAATTCAGTTTTTTCGTAGAAAATATTTTTTTCACAGGCGATGAGCGCGTCACGCAGTTCTTCGACAGTCATCGAAGGCTTTATGTTTATCTCGGTGGCGAGGCTTGAAACTTCCGCGTCAATAAACTCGACCCCTTGCGTCTTTGACACGGACACGCGGTGATTTCCGTCGCGGACAAAATACACCCCGCCAATTTCGTATAACTGAATAGGCGGCAGTATAATGTCTTTTATATGCGCCTCGTCAACTTTTTGCCAGCGGTGGCGCAGATGATCCCTCTTTGGCAGAAAATATTTGTTAAAATCATGGTAACGCCCCTCGCTTCCGACGATCAATTTTATCGGCACTACCTGATTCCCTTTGTATACTTCGTTTTTTGGCTTTAGTATATCTTTAACGTCATTGAAGGAGAGCAGTCTGTTGCGGTCGGTATTTAAAAAATGCTGGATTTGCGTAAGAACCGCCTTTCCCCTCGCGCGGGTGAAATCGTCGGAAGCCTGCTGTGTTATAACATCCATTTCCATTTTAATCTCCAAGCTCTATCACATAATGACTGTAGGCGTTGATCACCGTTGTTTTTTCCCATTTTGTCAGGCGCACGTCGCTGTAATCATAAAGGTGAATATGTCCGTGAACAAGGTATTTTGGTTTGAATTTTTTCATAAACCAAAGATAAGTTTTAAAACCCCAGTGACATTTGTCGTTTTTATCGTGGATTCCCTTTGGAGGAGCGTGGGTAAGAAGTATATCCAAAAATCGTCCGTGAAAAACACGGTTCCACAAAAGACGGGGGATAAGTTTGAATGCTTCAATGTACATTTGAAAATCGGTAAATTGATTTACGCCGTTATTGTAGCGCATAGACCCTCCAAGCCCCGCCACAATAAAGCCCCCCTCAATTTTTACCTTCGACCCTACATGGATCGCGCCGCAGCCGTTATATTCCTTGAAACTTTCAACCAGCGAGGTATTCCAGAGCCTTCTGTAGTGCTTTAATTCCCCGATATGGTGGTTGCCAAAGACAAAAAACAGGGGTTTGTTCAGGCTGGAAATGATAAAATCAAGGTAATCGAAGGGGAGATCCCCGGCGGAAAGGATAAAATCGACATCGGCGAAACGCTCCTTGATGTAGGGCGAGTAGACCAAGGGGTCGATTTGGTCGGAAATACAGAGTATTTTCAACGCGCTCGCCCCCGCCATTGTTCAAAATTTTGCCCCTGATGTACAAAGTCTAAAATGTCGATATAATATATACAGTGAAAGTGGGGCATAATTATCCTTTTGTTTTTATTTTAACCGATAATCGGTTGATAAGGAAGGTAGTATGTTGAGAAAATTGATAATTGCCTGTATTTTTACGTTTGCTTCGGTTCTTTGTTACGGACAGTCAAGCTTTTCCAGAGGGCAGGAACTGTTTATGCAGAACAAACCCGCCGAAGCTATAATCGTTCTGGAAAACGCGGTCGCCGAGGACCCCGCTAATGTAACGTCGTGGCTTTTCCTCGGCATTGCCTATGAACAGCTTGGAAGGACGGACGAGGCTATTGCCGCATACAGAAAAATTCTTCCGTCAGCCGGGATACTGTCCGCAAATATAGCGAATAATCTTGGGAATGTTTATTTTCAAAAGGGAAATATTGAAATGGCGGAGCAGTACTATACTCAGGCAATCGGTTTTGATTCAGTGTTATCCAAGGCATGGCTGGGCAGGGCGAATACGCGGATAAAAGCCGGAAATCTGCGTAATGCCGCAACCGATTATGAACAGTACCTTACGCTGGAACCGCGCTCGTCCCAGCGGTCAAAGATCGAACAGCTTGTCGGTTTGATCCGTTCTGAGTTCGCGGCGGAGGAAAGAAAGAGACTACTCGCCGAAGAAGAGGAGCGCCGTCTTGCCGAAGAGAAACAGAAACTTTTGGATGCGGTTTCAGCGTCTCTTCAATCTGCCGCCGATTCCAGCAAGAGCATATCTTCAGGCGCGGAAAATGTTGAAGGTTACGAAGGAGAATTTGAGCTTCAGTAGTATACTATAGAGGAGGGGAATTTAGATGACAATGACAAAGAAAAAAATTCTAATTATTTCAGGCGGAGTACTGCTTGTTCTGCTGATTACCGTGGGAGTGATTCTCATCGTGCGCGGAAAAAAATCCGGTGACACTGGCGGTTTTGAAACAAGCGAAGTAATAAACGATAAAAGGCAGAATACGCTGAGGCTTGCCGCCGGTTACAGGGATGTTGGCGAATATGATCGCGCTTTGAATCTTGTTGACGGGCTTTTAATTGACAATCCTGACGATGAAGACGCGAAAATTCTTCAGTTGGATGTCCTGAGCCGGGACAGGCGGCAGGGCGCAGACAACGACGAATTGATTCAGGCACAACGTCAGATCCTTGAGGAACAGCGGCGGCAAAACGCGATGCTCTCAAGTCAGAGGACTGCGGCAAATCAGGCGTCAACTGCCGAAACGGAAGCCGCCGCCGAGCGCAGAGCAGCCGCGGAAGCGGAAGCCGCCCGCAAGAAGGCGCAGGATGAAGAGCTTGCCAAAGTTTCCCGCGAATTGCAGGAAAAGATGCGCAAGGTGAACGAGCTTGTCGCCGACTCAAAAGCCAAACTCGCTTCCGATGATCTTGCGGGCGCGAACAGGATTTTTTCCGATGCCCGTAAGGCAATGCCGGAGGGTCAGAGCCGTTTTGAGTCGCAAAAACTCTCCGACATGGCGGACGCCTATTACGATTACGGTTCAGCGAGACCCAATACCGCAAGCGGGCGCGAAGCTCTTACAAAATCACAGGAACTTGCGGGCGAAGCGGTGGTAAAGGATGCGTCTCAGGCGCTTCCGCACCACGTTTTGGGAAAGATCGCCCGCGACGCGAAACAGAACGACACCGCCGTCACCGAGTTCAGGGAAGCCACCCGTCTTGATTCAAACAATTATCTGTACCCCTATGAGCTTGGTCGTTCCCTGTTTGTCGCAAGGCGTTTTCAGGAAGCGCGGGACTCTTTTCAAGCTACCGTAAAGTTGAATCCCAATTTTGAACCGGCGTGGTATAACCTCGGCGGGACAATGCGCCAGTTGAACCGTCAGGACGACGCTCTTTCCGCGTACCGGCAGGCTGTCGCGATTAAAGACGATTTTATTCCCGCCCACCGCGAAATAGGCAGAATACTCCAGAACAAGGGCGATTTCAAAGGCGCTATAGACGCTTTTTCCAAGGTACTGCACTACAGCCCCAACGATTACAGCGCGTTATGTGAAATTGGAATCGCCCACAGTCAGGCAGGAAATTATTCGCAGGCGGAAACCTTTTTTGACAGGGCGCTTGCGATAAATTCTTCGGACGCCCAGACAAATTACAATATGGCGGTTGTAAAACTGGAACTGAAAAAAAACACCGAGGCTATTAATTACGCGAAGAAAGCCGTGGACAGCAATCAGACAAACGCGGTTTATTTATACACGCTGGGTCTTGCCTGCGAAGTGTCGGGAGCCAACGATGTTGCTATCACAGCATATAAGAACGCGGCATCCCTTGACTCAAAATACCTGCGCCCAAGGATAAATCTTGGCAGTCTTTATCTGTCGGCTGGAAATTATAAAGAAGCCGTCCGTTATCTGAATGAAGCTTACGCCGTTGAGGCGTCCAACTTTGAGGTTAACAACAATTTGGGAGCTGTTTACGCAAAACAGGAAAACTGGTCGTACAGCATTGTTCACTATGAGCGCGCGTTATCTGCAAAGCATAATGATCCTACGGTGCAGTTGAATCTTGCCCGCGCCTATGCCGGAGCCGGCGACTTGGAAAAAGCGCAGAACTCATACGTGTCGCTGCTGCGTTTGTCGCCCGACAACTGGGACGCCATGTTTGAACTTGGAATGACCTGCGTAACTCTCGGAAAGAGCAATGACGCGAAACGTTATCTGCATGACTTAATAAGCCGCAACCCGAATTATTCAGGAAAAGCCGAAGCGGAGAGGATTCTAAGAACCTTATGAACGCGATTATCACGGTTGTAGGAAACGATAAAGTCGGTATAATAGCGAAAGTTTCCGCTTTTTTGGCTGAACGCGGTATCAATATTGAGGATATTTCGCAGACTATTTTAAGCGGAAACTTTGTAATGATGATGATGGTGAACTTAAGCTCAAGCTCAAAAGCGCTTGAAGAAGTAAAGAAAGAACTTGCAGACCTCGGCGATACTTTGAACGTGAGTATCAGTTTGATGCATGAAAAAGTTTTTTCCGCTATGCATCGTGTTTGAAAAATATGATATTTACGCCGTTAGAAATAAAAGAAACAGTTGATATGTTCATGCGCTATAAGCTGGACATCAGGGCTATTACTCTGGGTGTTTCCTTGCTTGACTGTATAGGAGCGACAGGGGAGGCGACGCGGAAAAAAATACGCGAAAAACTTCTGCGCGTAGCCGGTCCTCTTGTTAAAACCGGATGCGATATAGAAACCGAATACGGAATTCCCATAATCAACAAGCGCATTTCCGTTACGCCAATAGCGATTGTCGCCGCCTCCTGCGAAGAAGATGATTTTACCCCGTTTGCCAAAACTCTTGACGAAACGGCAAAAGAGCTGGGTATTGATTTTATCGGCGGCTTTTCCGCGCTCGTTCAAAAAGGTTTTTCCACCGGCGATGAAAGGCTCATCAGCTCATTGCCCGCCGCGTTATCGCAGACAGAGCGGGTCTGCGCTTCGGTGAATGTCGCGGCGACAAAGAGCGGAATCAACATGGACGCGGTAAGGCTCATGGGCGAAACGATTAAAAAAATAGCGGAAGCGACCGCGGACAGGGATGGTATCGGCTGTGCGAAACTTGTTGTATTCTGTAACGCGCCGGAAGACAACCCCTTTATGGCGGGCGCTTTTCACGGAGTAGGGGAAGCCGAAAGCGCCCTTAATGTGGGAGTTTCCGGTCCCGGCGTGATAAAAGCCGCCCTTGAAAACTGCCGGGGGATGAATTTCGACGCGTTAGCTGACACTATCAAAAAGACCGCTTTTAAGATTACCCGCATGGGTCAGCTTGTCGGCATGGAAGCCGCGCGCCGGATTGGAGTTCCCTTCGGCATTTTGGATCTGTCTTTGGCGCCGACGCCCGCGGTAGGCGACTCTGTTGCGCGTATTCTTGAAGAAATGGGGCTTGAAACCGCCGGAACTCATGGAACAACGGCGGCTCTCGCGATGTTAACCGACATGGTAAAAAAAGGCGGCATTATGGCATCGACGCATGTCGGCGGTTTTTCCGGCGCGTTCATTCCGGTCAGCGAAGACGAAGGCATGGTGGCGGCGGTGAAAAATGGCTCAATCTCTTTGGATAAACTTGAAGCTATGACCTGCGTCTGCTCCGTAGGGCTGGATATGATTCCTCTGCCCGGCGATACGTCCGCCGCGACAATTTCCGCTATTATCGCCGACGAGATGGCGATTGGCATGGTGAACAACAAAACAACCGCGGTGCGCGTGATTCCTGTTCCCGGAAAAAAAGCCGGAGAGTGGGCGCAGTTTGGCGGTCTTCTGGGCGGCTCTCCCATCATGGCGGTTAACGCCGCCTCAAGCGACGCTTTTGTAAACCGGGGCGGGCGAATCCCCGCGCCGATTCACAGTTTCAGAAATTAGGGAATGACACCTCACTCCCAATTTCAGAAACTACTTAATCAATATAAAATCAACCCTACGGTTCTTCCACCAGTTGTCGCGGTCTTCGTAAGCCACGACAGGGTTTGAACCGCCCGCTCCGTAAATGAACAGTCTGCTTCGCGCGACGCCGTTACGCACAAGTTGATCGACTATCGCCCTCGCTCTGGCTTCGCTTATGCGTTTTAACTCAGGCTCTTCTCTGTCGCGGGCGGGTCCGACCGGCTGCGTCGGATTCGCGTGACCTTCAACCTGTACTTTGTAATCGCGGAACTTGTTGAGTATCTGCGCGATACGCCGGATGATGCGGTTGTTGTTGTCAACTGTCTGACTTGGCAGTCCCTCAAAATCCGCGAAGTTCGGTCTGAATTCAATGGACGGTATCTGTATCTTCAATCTGTCTCCGTCCCGGATAACCAGTACGTCAATGCCGATTTTTCCTTCGACCGAGCTTGCGTTTCCAAGACTATCCTCCGCTCTGAAAGTGTAGGGATAATCCGTGGCGGACTGTACCAGCTCTCCCTTGTCGCTTCTGCCGTTCCAGACAAACCGGCTTGTTGGGATGCCGCGCCCTTCAATCCGGCGGAACAGCAGATACGGCGGTTCAGGTTCGCGTATTTCAAGACTCCATGCCGTGATTGGCGAAGCGTCCACCGCCGAAAGACTGATAACAAGGTCGTCTTCTTCGCCGTCGTTATCGGGACTGAAATATTCCGGCGCCGCGTTAAAGGAAAGCGCGGGTCCTGTTACGTCAACTCTGACTGGTGTGGCTGTCGCTTTTACGACATCACCCTTTGTATAGCTTACGGTAAGAGCGGGAGTGTACAACCCCTCTTGAATTTCGTTTTTGTCGTCAAGACCGTTCCACGGCAGAGAAGAAGGAATCTGCGCGCCGCCTGTGAATGTCCTCAGCGTTTCACCGTTTTGGTTTGTTATTTCAAGTTTCCAACTGTCGATACCGTCGCGCAAAAGGAGGCGTATCGAGAAATCGACGAGACTGGCGCTTTGATTTGGTTTTGGCGCGATTGCCGAAACGGAACTTGTCAGGAAAGCGCCCGCTTCACGCGCGTCAAGAATGATGTTGTTCATTTCCGCGCTTGCCGAATTTTGCGCGCGATCAACAGTGCTTATGCGGTAACTGTAAACTCCGTCGCTTGCGACAAGACCGGAGTCGTCCTTACCGTCCCATACCTGTCGTTTCGGCGTACCTCTTTCGGTTTCAAATGTTCGTATCTTAACGCCTTCGGCGTTCCATATTCCGCTTTCCCATGCTTCCTCTTCGGAGCCGACCGGAACAAAGGTAACAGTGCCGCTGTCTCTCTGCCCCTGCGCGATTTTGGGATTGAATATTTTCTGGGCGTTGGTCATATCTTCTATTCTGACCACAGGCGTTTTATTTTTAACAACGGTTTCAAAGACGGAACTGACCGATGTGTTATTCGAATTATCCGTCGCGGTAATCGTGAAATAATATTTTCCGTCCGCCGCCAGAACTCCAGAATCGCAGATGCCATCCCATAAAATTGTCGGCGGAATATCAATTTGTTTTTTTTCTGCTTTAATTTTACTGAACATTTCTTTAAAGTTGAAACTGTTGTAACGCGGTTCTTTATTTTCGATTTTACGCGCGATGTTTCCATCTTCATCAATTATTTCCACCGTCCAGCTCGCGACAAATTTGTCGTCAGTTATCTCGATGGGGAATTCAAGATAGTCTGCTTTACCGTCGTTGTTAGGTGAAAAGTATGCAGTTTCAGGATAGTCAACGGATATTACCGGGGGCTTTTTGTCGGCGACGCCCACATACCAGCTCAACCCCGCGCCTATCGCCGTAACGCCGTCGTACAGCGGCTTAAATGCGGAGTCGATCTTGAGATCGCCGTCCGACGGCAGGCGTCCCCCGGCGATTCTCTCTCCGCCGGATGGAAGAATTATATTCACTCCAAGACCGATTGAAGGAATCGGCTGGAAATGGATGTTTTTATCCGAAAGCTCCCGCACGTTTAATCCTGACGCTCCCGGCCATGAAAATGAAAGGTTGATAACTTCACCAAATGTCATTTTAAGTCCGGTTTTGATGATCATGCTTAAATAAGGCCAATAGAAAACGGACGGAAAACTTATATCAGCCGAGGCGTTCAGCACAAAGGGCGATCGTTTTCCCTCTTTTCCTTCAACGTTAACTACATCGAGTGAAATGCCGCCGGCGGGCGTAAACCACGTTGGATAATAACTTTTCCCCAAGCCGCGAAGCACCGCCGCCCATGTAAAATTGTCAAATGGTCCAAGTTTACCGACATTGTAATGAATCCCAATATCTCCTGAAAGCGTCCAGTCCGCGCCGAAACCGTAATTGAGTCCGAAGCCGAGGGACATTCCCGGATACACTTCTTTTGCGGCGAAAAAATTTCCCCCAAAGGCTGGATCAACAGGAAAACTTTCAAATTGATCCTTGCCAAAACCTCCGATATAACGCACCGAACCGCCGAATACGCCGTGCCTTGTTGGGAAAAGCGCACCGGCTTCCAGCGACTGCATATACCCGTCGTTGTCCCTTTCATTGTTACCGTAGGGAAAATGAACAACCGCAAGATACCCCACGTCAAAAATCATCCTTGTGGCTGTTCCGCCCTGCGCCGGATTCAAGGCGCTTGCCGGCGCTCCGCCGGTTGTGGTCGTAAAGCCGCCGGAACCCGCTAAATTCGGAGCGTACAGATCGGGTACCGCGTCGGCTCCAACCGGCGATTTTGGCGGATCGGCAAAAAGCCCCGTTACCGCAAAAAAGAAAACCGCCGCCGGCAGGAAAAATGCCCTGATATAAAAATTGTCTCTGATTGAAAACTTGTTTTCGATCATTTATACCTCTCTGTTAATAAAATATCACAAAAACGGTATAGATTCAATGTATATTCTGTATGACTTTTTTACTTTCTTTCATTTGAATATTCATCGTATTTCTCTCCCAAAAAATACCGTTTGAATATCCCTGAATATTGGTATCAGTGTCTGATATTGCCAAACGTTTTTCAGCCCAACAGCAGTATTCTTCATTTTTTTCTATTCCAATGTAATTACGTCCCAATTTTTTTGCCACTACGGATGTTGTACCCGATCCCAAAAAAGGATCTAATACAATTCCGTTTTGGGGACAGCTCGCTAAAATAAGTTTCGCGATTAACTTTTCAGGTTTCTGTGTTGGGTGATCTGTGTTTTCCGGCATTGACCAATAAGGGATTGATATGTCGTCCCAAAAATTACTTGGATGGGTTAATCTGAAATTACCTTCCTCTGTTTCTTCCCAATCCTTTGGTTTTCCGTTTTCTCTGTAAGGGGCTATTACTTTTCTTTTTTGCTTTACCGCGTCAATATCAAAATAGTATTCTTCACTTTTCGTCCCAAACCAGATGTCTTCCGTTGCGTTTTTCCAGTTTGCTTTTGCTCCTCTGCCTTTTTCACGCTGCCAAATTATTCTGTTTCTGATTATAGTATGATCCCGCATAATTTGATATAAACAAAAAGTGCTTTTCCAATCACCGCAAATATATACAGAACCGTTTGGTTTTAATGTATTCAGTATCTTTGGAAACCAGCTTTTCAAATATTCCAAATAGGCATCGTCATTTGTTTTTGAGAATTTGAATCCGTTAAAATCCTTATCCAGATTATAAGGAGGATCAATTATTAATAGATCGACAAATTCATTCGGCAATGTATCTAAAATAGAAAACAAGTCAGCGCAAACGGTTTTATTGATAATCTGCGAGGCAGATATTTCTTCGCCATCTGGGTTATAAAACAGCCTATTTTTTAGAAGAGCGCGTTCATTTTCAGAAATAGTAATTGTTCTATTTCTGGGCGCTCGTTCTTTCTCAAAAGATGTCAAATTTCCCTCGCTTATATATAATTATAGACGATACCGTTAATTTATATAAGTTAAAAAATTCCGTAATTATAAAAATATTTAAAGATAATGAAATAAATTAGAGAGGGTTTCGATGAAAAAATAGGTTAACCTCCCTTCCGTAACGGGTTACCTTTTTATTCTCAAATTTGTTATAATTATAACGATGAAAAACATATTTTTAAGGCGGATTCTGCTTGTTTTACCGGCTGCAATGTTGCTTTTGGCGTGTTCCGGCAAGAAATCGAAGCCGGCATCCTATGAATTTACCAATATAAAGCGCGGTACGCTTGAGCGCACGGTTTCTTCCAGCGGCACTATCAACCCGGTCGCCACGGTCAAGGTACTGCCGCAGATGAGCGGCAAGGTAGAGAAGGTTTTTGCCGATTACAACGATACTGTCCGCAGGGGGGATATTCTTGCGGAACTGAATACCGACGTGCTAAGGCTGAAAAGAGATCAGCAGAGAGCCTCGGTTGGAAAGGCGCGCGCCAATTATGAACTACAACTGATAAATTACCGCAGTCAGGAAGTTCTGGCGGAAAAGGAGCTAATCTCCGAATATGAGCTAAAAACCAGCAAGACGACGCTGGACGGTCAGGCGGCGGATTTAGCTGTCGCCGAAGCAAATCTTAAAGAAATAGAAACAGAAATAAATCAATACGCCTACATCACTTCGCCCATTAACGGCATTGTCCTTGACAGGAATGTAAATGTCGGGGATACGGTGGTGGACTCATCAAGCAATAATTCCAGCAGTATTTTCACGCTGGCTGAGAATCTTCGGGAGATGCAGATTGAAGCGACGGTCGGAGAGCTTGATATTACTTCGATAAACAAGGGACAGCAGGTGCGCTTTACTCTGGAAAGTCTTTCGGGACGCAGATTTTCAGGCGTGGTTGAAACGATCAGAATGGTTCCCGTAGTTTCAAGCGGAGTGGTTTCCTACACGGTGATTATCAATGTTGAAAATCACGACGGCTCTCTTTTGCCGGGAATGACCTGCGCCGTGGACTTTATCGTGGAGCGCGGTGAAAATATACTTTTTGTTCCAAATGCCGCCCTGCGTTACCAGCCGTCGAACCTGAGCGCGGATCAAATTTCCGAAATGGTTTTTAACGCCGGTCTTGTAGGAATGAACGACGAACAGCGGCAGGCGGCGATTGAGGCGAGGGCGCAGTCAACGGCGCAGGCGGATCAGTCAAGGCAGAACGCGAATCAAAACGCCAACAGCGGCATTACCGGTTTGATGATGGGACAGCAGAGCAATGTCAGAATGCCGGGCACTGGCGGCGGAAGGCAGAGGCAAAATACGCAGGGACAACAACAAGGAGCGGGGCAGAGACGCGATTCCACGGCGGTTGTTATGCGAAACTTGTGGTATATAGGCGAAGACGGCAAGCTTGAAGTGATGCGGGTGCGTACCGGCATCAGCGACGGTTCGAGTACCGAGATTTTTTCAAGAAATGAAGAGCTGGAAGACCGGCAGGTGATTCTGCGGGAGAAAATTTAAGTGCCTGTTATCGAGCTTAAAGGGATCAAGCGCGAATATGTTATGGATGCGCGGAAAGACGCCTCTTCAAAAGACGAAGGAGCCGTTGTTGTGCGCGCCCTGCGGGGAGTGGATTTTTCCGCAGAAGAGGGGGAATTTGTTTCCGTAATGGGACCTTCCGGTTCAGGCAAATCAACTCTCATGAACATACTCGGCTGTCTTGATAAGCCAAGCGGCGGAACATACACATTGGACGGCATTGAAACTTCAACTTCCAATTCAGATACTTTCGCCTATATCCGCAACCGGAAAATCGGTTTTGTTTTTCAGTCCTTCAACCTTCTTGCCCGCACCACCGCGCTTGAAAATGTGGAACTGCCGCTTTTCTACCGGCGGCGCGAAAAAAACGAAAACAGGCAAACCGCCGCCGCCCGCAAGGAACGCGCGATGTCAGCCCTGCGTGATGTCGGACTCGGACAGCGTATGGATCACTTTCCTTCGCAGCTTTCAGGCGGGCAGCAGCAGCGGGTCGCCATAGCGCGGGCAATGGTCAACGATCCGGCGTTTATTCTCGCCGACGAGCCGACCGGCAATCTGGATACGGGAATGACCCTTGAGATAATGGGTCTTTTTCAACAGCTCAACGAACAGGGAAAAACCATCATCATGGTGACCCACGAGCCTGAACTTGCCGCCTATACGCGCAGAATTATTACACTGCGCGACGGCGAGCTTGTTTCCGACAAAAGGGTAACAAAAATGCGAAGCGCGCCGGACGATCTTGCCAAATGGAAAAAAGATCACGCTCTGCTTTCAGAGGGAAGCTGATGAATATTTTACAGCTTTTACAAACTTGCCTGCGTTCCATTCTTCGCAACCGGATGAGAAGCCTTTTAACTTCGTTAGGTGTCATCATAGGCGTCGGGTCTGTGATAATAATGGTCGCCCTTGGCGAAGGCTCTCAGCGCGCTATAGAAGCGCGGATTACAGCCATGGGAACCAACCTTCTGCAGATATTCCCGTGGCGTTCCGTCAGCCGCAGGGGGCAGGGTATGTCCGTGCGGATAAGCGCGTTTACAAAAAAAGACATTCAAAAACTGCGCGACGAGTCCACTTTTGCATCGGCGATATCCGGCATTGTGCAGAGCAGCGCCAATGTTATAGGAACAGAGGGAAACGCGCAGGTGAATATTCAGGGAGTTGATCCTGATTTTTTCATCGCGAGAAACTGGAATGTAAACGAAGGCTACGCCTTTAATGAAGAGGATATGATGTACAGAAGCAGGGTAGCGGTTCTTGGCAGAACCACGGCGAAGAATCTGTTTGGCAGCGCTTCTTCCGCGCTGGGTCAGCAGATAAGGATTAACTCAAATTATTTTAATGTTATCGGGCTTTTGGAAAGCAAGGGCGCGGGCTTCAGCGGATACGATGAAGATGATATAGTAATAGTACCGATTGATACGGCAATGACGCGGCTTTCAAATACCAGCAATATCAACACGATTATTATGAGCGTGGTAAGCAAGGAGTACATGGAAGCGGCTCAGAAAGAGACGGAGCAAATACTTCGCGAAGCGCGCAAAATAGCGGAAGGAGCCGCCTCCGATTTTGATATAATGAATCAGGCGGCAATGATCGATATGGCGTCGGCGACTTCAAAGACGCTTACAACGCTGTTAGCCGCAATTGCCGGAGTTTCGCTTTTGGTAGGGGGCATAGGTATCATGAACATTATGCTGGTTTCGGTAACGGAACGCACGCGCGAAATCGGCATACGGATGGCGGTCGGCGGGCGCAAGAGGGACATACTTTTTCAGTTTTTAACGGAGTCCGTCATTTTAAGCCTTATGGGCGGACTCTTGGGAATAGGTCTGGCTTTTCTTATGTGCCGCATAATGACAATGACGGGGATTCCCACCGCCATAAACCCGCTGATTGTCGCGGGTTCGACGCTGTTTGCCGCGCTGGTCGGGGTTGTTTTCGGCTACTATCCGGCGCTGAAAGCCGCGCGTCTGTACCCGATTGACGCGCTGAGGTACGAGTGATGAAGAATAAAAAACACGGAGGACACGGAGTAGATAACTATGAGAGATATTTTTTTTGATTATTTACCACGAACCAAAAAAACAACACGAACTCGTACTTTGAAATCTTCCGGCTGTTCGTGTTGGTTCGTGTCAGTTCGTGGAATATTTTCTTTATGTTTGTATATTTTCGCTAGTCTTGCTCTGTCTGCCGAGACTCTCAATCTGGAACAGGCGCGAACACTTGCGCTGGCAAACTCGCGCTCTCTTGCAAAATACGAACTGGCTATACGCAGCAGCATACTTGATGAAAAGAGTCAGCTGTATTCAATGCTGCCCTCGGTTTCGGCAGGTTATGACGCAACAATGTATTATTTGAGGGATTGGGAATTTGTAAATCCGGTGGACACATTTACCGCTGGAATGTCGTTCTCTGTTACACAGATACTTTTTCAGGGAGGCAAAAGTTTTATTCAAAAAGCCATCAGCGAAATAGCGACCGAAAGCGTCAGAAAAGACGCGCTGGCGGAATACTACAACGTGCTTGACTCGGCGGATAACGCCTGTTACGCGGTGCTGGAAGCGTCCGCTACTTTGGAAGCCGAAGAAGCCTCGCTTCGGGCGGCGTCTCTGGGTCTTTCGATAGCGGAAATAAGACAGGCAAGCGGGATGATCAATCAGGGCGATTACCTAAAAGCGCTTGCCGATAAAGAGACGCGGGAAAATTCGCGCAATCAGGCGCGGCGCAGTCTCGCTCTTAATACGGCGAAATTAAAAACCCTCATCGGCATTACAGGGGCGGTTGAGCTTGAACAGATCGATTTCAGTTCTTATGAAGACGTTCTTGCGCGTCTTGCGGGCATTTCCGATGAAGAGGCGGACGCGTTATTCGAAAACTTGCGGAAAATTCTTGTTTCCTCAAATCCGTCTCTTGCGAAAGCCGCGATTAACAGCCAAAGAGCGGAAAAGAATCTTTCGCTCGCGAAGCGCGATTACGCGCCCACCGTAACCGCGACAATTTTTTCTACAGGCTTTAATTATTCAGCAGCAAATAAAGCAGCCGCGAATGACTCAATTCCGGCTAAATCAAATACGAATGGATTTGAAACTACCGGTTCAGGCGGCGTTACGATTAGGGGAACAATACCGCTGGATTTTTGGATACTTAAAAACAAGCTGGATAAGAGCAAAATCGCCCGCGATTCTGCCATAATTGACTACGCCAACACGGAAAATTCGCTTGATACTGACCTTCAAAACGCCCTGTTAAACGCTTTCGCGCAGGCAGGATCGGTTCTTTCTTCGCGCAGATCCCTTGAATACACGGAAAAACACTTCGAATATGTCATGGAACGCTACCGTCTTTCGCAGAGTTCGGTGTCCGATCTGAGCGACGCGTCCTCCCTGTTTATTACCAGCCGGAACAATCACATAAAGTCAAGTTACGGTTTTCTGCAGAGCCTCTCCCGACTGCGTTCTCTTTGTACGCTGGACGAAGAGAGGTTGATGGGAATTTTATTGGGTAATTGGGAAAAATGACAATTTAAATGTTGAAAAATACCTCAAAGTATGTCATAATGTCTGGAATATGAAGAAGGGAACGGAAAAATCCCGGTTGGACAGGGATAAAGCAAGTAAAAACATGAAAGTAATTCTCGACAAAATGTACGGCAGTACCGATCTTTCGCTGTTGAGCGAATACCGGAAGATTTACAAGAATGAGATTTCCCTTTTCAGGCGGTCGTGGGCGGCAGCGTGGCTCTTTATGTACTATGACCAGAGGGAAGCGCCCGGATTGCGCAATGTTGAAAAACAGCGCGTTTATGACGGCGGAAAAAGCCGCGCTCCCGACGAAAAACCTCAGTCCGTTTCCACGTCCGCGGACAGCGAAAATTTCTTGCCGGAAGAAGAATCAAAACGGCTTTTTATCAGCATAGGGAAAAACCGCCGTCTGTATCCAAGAGAAGTAATTACCTTTATCATGTCGAAAACTTCCACCGCAAGGGAGGACATCGGCTCAATACGCATTTTAGACAACTATTCGTTTGTACAGGTGAGGGATACCAAAGCAGATGAAATTATCGAAACCCTCAACGGAATGAAATTCCGCGGCAGAACGCTGACTGTAAATTTCGCCAAACCAAGAAGCGAAGTAGATGAAAACCGCTCAGAAGGAAATTCCCCTAAGCAGGAACAGAATTAAATAAATAAAAACTATATTTATAAAAACACCCAAAAGCAGTATGAGCCACGCAAGCGCTTCAAGCGTATAAGCCTTTATCGCGTAACGGCGGGAAAGGATGCGCGGGCTTGAAGGCAGAATGCCGAAACTGACAAACGGGTCTTTTGAGGCTGACAGCTGACCGGAAGAATCCAAAACGCCGAAAAAATGCCACTGCGGTTTTTTATCTTCTTTGATGTCAGGTACTAAAAAAGGGAATCCCTCATTTCCCGCTTCAGGCGGAAGGGAATCGTATTTTATATAGCCGTATTTTTCTCCCGTGCTCAGGACGCTGTTTTCACTGCCCTGTTGCAGATAACGCAGAGGAAGGCGAGCAAGGTCTAAATACGCCCTGAATTTTCTGGCGTGCCATGTCATGCGGCGGTACAACACCGTCAACAGAAAGCCGGGCGGAAGCATGGGCAGAATGGGAACAAAAATCGCGACTAACGCCGTGATTACGGTCATGCGGAAAGCCGGTCTGTTCAGGAATGCGGCGGCTATGAAAACAAGAGCCATCGCGCCTATCACAATGGATACGGGAGTGATGCCGTTCCAGTATTCGTTGCGGTTTCTTGCCGCCCGGATAATTTCTCCCGTAAGTTTTGACTCCGGGCAATTGTAAAAAACAACCATTAAAGGTTTTTCTTTTATTGATAAAAAACTCAGTCTGTCATCGCGCGTTTTTACCTGACCGCCGATAAAAACTTTTACTCCCTCGTTAAATGTGGAAATTCTGTTCCAGTGAATCTGTTCGGGCGCTTCCGGCACTCCGTCTCCTTTGTGCGCCGGCAAAAGGAAGCATTTGGTTTTTTCAAGAGATACCGGTATGGTAAGATCGTCCCCCTTTACCCATAACGTATGACCGTCAGTTATCGATTCGATCTCTCCCGTAAAACGAAAAACGCCGCCTTCGTTTCCCATTTGACGGTATTGGCGGTAATCCAAAAGAGGCATAAGGCGCAGTTCGTCAAAACGTCTTCTGAACCTGCTCCATCTATACCGGCTGAAAAAAGCGCCCGCTATGGGAATGAGTCCGTACCAAACGATGACAATGAGCAGAATGACTAGAAAATAGGAAATCCTCGTGTTATAATCCTCCCATGTCCAAAAAGAACATAACCCAATTAATTGTAGGCGAACTCGCGACAAATTGCTGGATTTATTCCATTGATGAAAGAAACGCCGCGGTTATCGATCCCGGAGACGAAGCGCCCAAAATTATTTCCGCTCTGGAAAAACTCGCTCTTGCGCCCAAGTATATTTTACTCACTCACGGGCACTTTGACCATATCGCCGCCCTGCCGGAATTGGCGGCGGCTTTTAGCCCGCAAAAGCCGCAGATCGCAATACACCGCCTCGACGCGCAGTACATTGGTCCCGACGCGTACAAGGCTCAAAGCGCCAGCGTTAAAGCCGTTATGGGCGACACCTCGTTTATAGACGCGACATGGCGCGATATGCCGCCGCCGGATATTCTTCTTGAAGAAGGAGCAACGATAGGACCCTTTACAATCCTTCACCTTCCCGGACACACGCAGGGGAGCGTCGCGTTTTGGGACAAAGAAACCGGCGTGCTTTTTTCCGGGGACACGCTTTTTGAAGCCGCCTACGGCAGAACAGACCTTCCCGGCGGAAATGACGAGCAGATGATTGCCAGTTTACGCCGTCTTTTTGCAATGGACGCGAATATTCAGGTTTTTCCGGGTCATGAGGGAACGACTACTATTGGACGGGAAGCCAGACGGCTTTCTTAAACACACGCAAAGCCGTAAAAAATAATTTTAAGGATTCACATTATATTCGCGTTTGGCGCTGCAATTTGCCGACCAGTTCGAGGAGCCGCCCCATGCAGTGCTGGCTGCCGCTTCGCTTGTATAGCCTTCAATGTAGATTGTCTGCTCATTATTCCAACCGGAAAACGCGCTGATGCCGACAGATGTTACGCTTTTTGGAATGGTTATGTTTGTAATGCTTGTACAATCGACGAATGTGTATTCGCCGATAGACGTTAAGCCTGTGGGTAGCGTTATGCTGACAAGTCTATAGCACCGGTAGAACGCATAATCGCTTATAGTTGTAAGCTGACTGCTTCTCGCAAAAACGACTGTTGTTATATTGTAGCAAGCCCAGAATGTCCTGTCGCCGATTGACGTTACACCGGCAGGAATTGTTATTGTCTTTAAGGTTGTGCAATTAGAGAACGCGCTATCTCCGATAGACGTTAAGCCTGTGGGTAGCGTTATGCCGACAAGATAATAGCAATTAGAGAACGCACTATCTCCGATAACTATTATGCCTTGCGGGAGCGTTATGTTTGTAAGCGTGCAGTTTTCAAACGCGCTGCCGCCGATCTCCGTTACAGGCAGGTACTGGCTTTCATTGTCGGATCGGTGCATGGCGGGTATATATACCGCGCCTGTTGTGTCCGCCGCGCCTTTACTTACACGGTATGCGTTACCGTTGATAAGTTGATAGGCAAGCCCCGCCGTGCCTGTGGCGTATTCGCCGTTGAATTGTTTGTTTTTCGTATGCGAGGGATTGTTTTTGCAGGTTATCGCCTCTACGCCGTTCTCTGTTTCGGTAGCGGGGGATATTAGTTCATATTCGTCGTTCCAATCATGCGCGGCAGGGTTTATGGCAATTGTCCGCGTTTCTATGTGCGAGTTGTCAAGGGCGCATACCCTTGTTTCCTTGCCGTTTGTTGTGCAGGTAGCTTGGGTCGTTACTTCCCATTTGCCCCATTTGTGTTCGTGGGGAGGTTCGGGTTCCTCACAGCCGGCAAAGATGAGCGCAAAAACCGCTATAACGGCAAAAACGGCTGTGTACGTACATAGGGGAATTTTGGCTGCCAAGAACGTATTTTTACCAAATAGGGCTTTTTTTGACTCATTAACAACGATATCAATAAGAGAAGGGGTAAAAAAGCTATTATACCCCCCCCCCCCCCCCCCAAGTTATAGTTTTTACACTTTCCCATGAATTTATTCATTTTGACCCCCGAAAACAGGCATTAATAAATAATATCAAATATTGAAAGAAAATGCAACAACCATATTGAAGAAACCCCCAAAAATAGGAACTTTCCCTAGTGCCGTTTTGGGGTTTTTTTGCTATTTGTGGAAATATCGGGGTTTTTCGGGGCACGGAAACACGGCTAAAACCGCCTTGACTATTTTTCAAATTTCCTTTAATCTTAAGAAAGTTAACCAAATAGGGGGTTTTTTATGAAAGTAGCGATTAATGGTTTCGGGCGCATTGGGCGGCTGGTGTTCCAGGCTCTGGTAGGACAGGGGCTTTTGGGAAAAGACAAAATAGACGTGGTAGCGGTGGTTGATATTTCCACCGACGCAAAGTATTTTGCCTACCAGTTAAAATATGACTCAACGCAGGGCAAGATGAAAGCCGAGATTGGAACCGACGGCGATGATGTTCTTGTGGTCAACGGCCATAAGATCAAATGCCTATCCGGCAAGGGGCTGACGGCGGATCAGCTTCCCTGGAAGGATCTGGGCATCGACTATGTGGTGGAATCCACCGGTATTTATACGGACGAGAGAGCCTACGGTCACATTACCGCAGGAGCGAAAAAAGTTATCATCTCCGCGCCGGGCAAATCGAAGGACGATTCCAAGCCGGTTAAGACCATTGTCATGGGCGTCAATCAGGGCGAATACGACCCGGCGAAACACCATGTACTGTCCAACGCAAGCTGTACCACAAACTGCTTGGCTCCTGTTGTTCATGTAATACTCAAAGAAGGCTTTGGTATCGAAACAGGTCTTATGACCACGATCCACTCATACACCGCCACGCAGAAAACCGTAGACGGCGTTTCACAGAAGGACTGGAGAGGCGGACGCGCCGCGGCTGTCAACATCATCCCCTCCACAACGGGAGCGGCGAAAGCCGTCGGCGAAGTGCTTCCCTCAACCAAGGGCAAACTCACAGGCATGAGCTTCCGCGTTCCTACGCCCACAGGCTCTGTTGTCGATTTGACCTTCCGCGCTACGAAAGACACTTCTATTCAGGAAATTGACGCGGCAATGAAGAAAGCGTCGGAATCCTACCTGAAAGGAATTATGGAGTATTGCAACGAGGAGATTGTCTCTTCCGACATCATCCACGACTTGCACACATCGATTTACGACAGCAAGGCAACTCTGGAAAACAACCTCAAGGGCGAAAAACGCTTCTTCAAAGTTGTCTCATGGTACGACAACGAGTGGGGTTATTCGAACAAAGTTGTCGATCTGCTCAAGTACATCGACAGCAAGAAATAACTTGTTTTATTTCTGCCACGAACTGACACGAACCATCACGAACTATCTTACAGGGGTTCGTGTTGGTTTGTATCCGTACTGTAAGGTACGAGTTCGTGGTTAATTTTTTTTAAGGAGGAAATCATGATTAAAACAGTCAAATCTGTTGATCTTAAAGGCAAGCGCGTTATCATGCGCGTTGACTTCAATGTGCCGATGAAAGACGGGGTAGTGCAGGACGATACCCGCATAGTGGCGGCTCTGCCTACCATTCAGTATATTCTTGAGCAGGGGGCAAAGACCCTCACGCTCATGTCGCACTTGGGAGATCCTTCCAAAGACGCGAAAAAGGCGAAGGAAAAAGCCGAGAAAGATGGCAAAACTTTTGACGAGGAAAAATACATCAAAGGAAAGCACCGCATGGCTCCTGTCGCCGCGTATCTTGAAAAGAAACTCGGTAAGCCTGTAATTTTCGCGGGCGAGGACGGCTGTTACGGGAAAAAGGCGTTTATCGAAAGCCAGAAAGACGGCTCCGTCATCATGCTGGAAAATACCCGCTTTCACAAAGAAGAGACCGCCAAGGATGCCGCCGATCTTGACAAGCTTGCGAAAGAACTCGCCACTTACGGCGATGTTTTCGTGAACGACGCCTTTGGAACCGCCCACCGCGACCACGCTTCGACAGCGTCAATCGCGAAATTTATACAGCCTGCGGTAGCCGGTTTCCTCATGGAAAAAGAAGTCAACTACCTTGAACCGATTGTTACAAGCCCGAAGAAACCGTTAGTCGCCATTATCGGCGGCGCGAAAGTTTCTTCAAAGATCGCCGTTCTTGAAAGTCTGCTTAAAAACTCAAGTGCGCTTGTAATCGGCGGCGGCATGGCTTATACGTTCTTAAAAGCGCAGGGTCACAAAATAGGGAAGTCGTTAGTTGAAGACGATCAGATCGACACCGCGAAGAAAATTCTGGACGCAGCGAAAGCAGCTAACGTGCAGATCGTCCTTCCTGTCGATCATGTAGGCGGGACATCTTTTGACGCCTCCGCTGTTCCTGTCCCTATTGACCAGATCGACCTTCCCGACAATATGCTGGGACTTGACGTAGGACCGAAGACGCTTGCCAAGTACAAGGAAGTTCTCGCGGGCGCGAAAACAATCGTGTGGAACGGACCTGTCGGCGTGTTTGAATTCGACGCTTTTGCCAAAGGAACCGAAGAAGTCGCGAAACTTGTCGCGGAAGAAACCGGTAAGGGTGTCATCACCGTGGTTGGCGGCGGCGACTCAGTCGCGGCGGTCAACAAGTTCGGTCTCGCTTCAAAAATGAGCCACGTCTCCACAGGCGGCGGCGCTTCATTGGAACTTCTCGAAGGCAAAAAATTGCCCGGTATCGAGGTATGCCGGGGCTAATGAATGGATAAAGAAGACCGGGATACTATAAAACACATAAGCGGCACGCTTGATGAAATATTGGCTTTTCTCAAGAAGCCTGAGAATAGGTTACTGAAAGTTCTTGAGGTTGGCGGGGCTGTAGCAAGTGTGCTGGCTGTTTTAGGGATTATTGATATAATCATAAAGTGGGTTATTGGAGGTTAATATGTTTTTTCAGTTAATTGTCTGTATAGCGTTACTGATTTTGAGCGTTTCTGTTTTTATGATAGCTCGTTATTTGAGGAAAAGTCATGGGTAGACACTACTATATTGCAGGAAATTGGAAGATGCACAAAACAAGAACCGAGTCCGCTGAGTTAGCGCAGGCTCTTGTTACGGAGTTAAAAGACGGTAAGCACGAGTACCTTGTCGCGCCTTCTTTTACAAACCTTGAAACTGTCTCCGCGATTGTCGAAGGCACAAACATCCGTCTTGGGGCGCAGAACTGCGCCTGTGAAGAACAGGGCGCGCATACCGGAGAAGTTTCGGTATTGCAGCTTAAAGACCTCGGTGTTCAGACGATCATTATTGGACACAGCGAGAGGCGTCACACCTACAAAGAGGACGACGCGCTTATCAACAAAAAGGTAAAACTCGCCCTCAAACACGGGTTCGAGGTGATTCTCTGTATCGGGGAATTGCTGGAAGAGCGCGAGGCGGGCAAGGTGGAAGAGGTTTGCGAAAGGCAGACTGTCAAGGGTCTTGAAGGAGTTAGCGCGGAAGATTTGGCGAATGTCGTAATCGCATACGAGCCTGTCTGGGCGATTGGCACCGGAAAGACGGCGACGCCGCAGGACGCGGAAGCGGTTCACGCTTTTGTCCGCAAGGTGATTGCGCGGCTCTACGGAAATGAAGCGGCGCAAAAACTCATTATTCAGTACGGCGGCTCTGTAAAACCGGATAACGCCGCGCAGCTTATGGCAATGGAAAACATTGACGGGGCGCTTGTCGGCGGCGCGTCTCTGAAGACGGACACTTTTGTACCGATAGCGAAATTTTCCTGAACAGTTTTTTAGTTTATGAGTATTTTCTGTCTGTTGTGGGTTGCCATGTTTTACCTGTTCCGCCGCGCGTTTGTCGGCGGGAACGGTTCCGGCGGCGTCTGGGCGCTGCTTTTGGGGAGCATAACGGCAATTCTTCAATTCCTCCTGGGCTATCTTGTCAGCCCGGGAGGTTTTGGTTTTTCCCGCTGGTTATTTGGTTTTATTGATATCGTAAGCCTTCCGGTACTTGTTCCGCTCGTTCTGTGCGCGCTCCTGTATTTTGTCCGGGGCTTTTCAGGCGATGCCGATTTCGCCAATTTCGCGCTCCTGTGGCTTATTCCCTTTGCCGCCCTGCGCGCGATAGGCTGGAGTTCAAGCAACGACGCAATTTTATTAATAGCGGTTCCCCTGCTTTGGACAGCCATTGCGGTCGGCATTCCATTTTTAATCAATCAACTGGCGGATAATTTTCGCTGGTACACAGCTATTCTTTTTATCCTCTGCATTCTGCTGTTACCCGCCGTCGCGACATCCGCTTACTGGGCATTCTTTTCCCAGCATACGCTTTTCGGTTTTCTGCTTTTCTTTGCCGCGCAAATACCGCTGGCTCTTTCGCTTGCCTTTAGCATTTCGCGCGCGTGAATCACTGCTCGTACTGAGCGAGGCACAGTTCGTAGTAGCGTCCCTTCATCGCCATTAGTTCTTCGTGCGTGCCGGTTTCCGTAATTTGTCCGTCAGCGATAAACATAATGCGCGTACAGTTGCGAATAGTGGAAAGCCTGTGCGCGATAATAAAAGAGGTGCGTCCTTTCATTAACGTCTGGATGCCTTCCTGCACAAGCTGTTCCGTACCGGTATCGATACTGCTTGTGGCTTCGTCAAGAATTAAAATCCGCGGGTTGGAAATGAGGGTGCGGGTGAATGCCAAAAGCTGCCGCTCACCCTGGGAGATGCCGCCGCCGCGCTCGGTAACATGGGTGTCGTAGCCATGCGGCAGTTTTTCGATAAAGTTGTGAGCGCCGATTAACTGCGCCGCCGCGCGGATTTCTTCGTCCGTGGCGTCAAGTTTCCCGTAACGGATGTTATCCGCAATTGTCCCGGTAAATAAAAAACTGTCCTGTAGCATAATGCCCATCTGACCGCGCAGAGAACTTAGGGTTACCTTCATTATGTCCTGCCCGTCAATTAAAACCTGCCCTTCTTCAATATTGTAAAAACGTGAAAGCAGGTTGACGATGGTTGTTTTTCCCGCTCCCGTCGGACCGACAATGGCGATGCTCTGTCCGGGATGACCGTCAAAGCTGACGTTGTTCAGTACCCTGCGAACTCCGTCGTAGCTGAAACTGACGTTTTTAAATTCAACGTGTCCGCGCACAAAGGGAAACGCCACGGCGTTGGGAACGTCCTTTATTGTTACCGGCTCCGCTATTGTGTCGAAAATCCTGTCCAGATACGACATCGCGGTAATAAACGTGTTGTAAATATTCGCGAGGTTGATGATCGGCTGCCAGAAACGCCACGCGTAGTTTCCCATGACGAGTAACATTCCAAAACTTGCCATCGGGTTCATCCAGAAAACGCCCATGATGTAAACAAAAGAGAAAACAAGCTGGCTGATCGTTTCTGTCGAAAACCAGACAGTGTTGGAAATATAAATCGCCTTCATCCATTCGCGGTTGCGCTCATCGGTAAGACCGTTCATTACGCCTAAGTTTTTTTCCTGTCTGTCAAAAGCCTGCGTTACCCTTACGCCGTCGATGGATTCCTGAACGTACGCGTTAAGGTTTGAACCTTTGTTTGAAACGGACTGCCACGCCCTTCTTTGCGCGGGTTTGATCGTCCAGATGAAAATAGCTAGCAGGGGCAGACCCAAAACCGTAACAGAAGCGAGGTGCGGGTCTACCTTGTACATAAAAAAGATGATAAAGAAAATGTTTAGCACTTCAATTACAAAGTTGATGATTCCGTTGGAAAGAGCGTCAGATACGCTGTTCACATAGGGCACTACGCGCACGAAAATTTTTCCGTGCGGACGTCCGTCAAAAAAGCTGAAAGACAATTTTTGAAGGTGCGAAATTAAATCGTAGCGTATATCGTGAATAATCGCCGCTCCCGCCCTTGCTACAAGTATGTTGCGTACCGCGCTTAACGCAATGCTCACGATAATCGAGGTTGTAAGATAGACAGCCATTAAAATAAGCAGGCGGATATCCTTGTTTGGGACAGCTTCGTCCAGCGCCCTTTTGATAAAGAGCGGACCGGCGAGAGAAGCCAAACTTGACAATATGCTGAAAACAAGGGAAATTTTTAGATGACCCTGCGCTTTTATCAGATAGCCAAGAACGCGCTTTATATTGAATAGGCTTACCTTTTCGTCCAGATATTCATCAACATCGTAGCGGTTGCGCTCTTTCGCCGTTTTCTGTTCGCGTTTTTTCCACCAAGCCATTAAATGCCCTCCCCGGAATATTCCGTAGAAAATTCCGAAATCGCGTCAAGTCCTGCATTGTACTGCAATGACCAGATGTGGTGATAAAACCCGCGCATAGCCAAAAGTTCGCTGTGCGTTCCCCTTTCTATAATACGCCCCTTATCCATTACAAGGATCATATCCGCGCCCCTGAATGAAGAAATCCTCTGCGCTATAATTATTTTCGTGCAAGGAAAATCCAGCGTCTTTAGCTGTTCCTGAATAAATTTTTCCGTTTCGCTGTCCACGGCGGAAGTTGTGTCGTCTAACACAAGAACGGCAGGCTCTACAGCTAACGCGCGGGCAAGAGCGACCCTCTGCCTCTGTCCGCCGCTCAAACCGACGCCGCGCTCTCCGACAAGCGTTTCATAACCCTCGCTCATGTCCTTGATAAAACTGTCCGCGTCCGCCTGAACAGCGCGCCTGCGGATTGTTTCCTCGTCCATTTCGGACATTCCGTACGCGATGTTGCCCTTTACGGAATCTGAAAACAGAAACACGTCCTGCATTGCCGTCCCTACATACTTCCGTAGTGATGACAATGTGTAGCGTCTTAAATCTACTCCGTCCAGCAGAGTCTGACCTGAGTCCGGTTCATAAAACCTCATCAAAAGATTTATGAGAGAGGTTTTTCCAGAGCCTGTGCTTCCGAGAATTCCAATGGTCGCGCCGGCTTCTATTTTGAAATTTATATCATGCAGAACCGGCGTTCCGTTAATCGACAGGTTTACGTCTTTAAACTCAATATCACCTAACGGTCTTTCCTTGAGTTCAACCGCATCGGGAGCGTCGCTTATACCTTTGGGTGCTTCTACCACTTCGCGGATCATTTCACCTGACGCGGTGTAGCGTTCAAGGTCGGCAAGCAGAGGACCGAGCATCTGCATAGGAGCGGCAAGCGCCCATGTAAGAGAAGAGAACGCCATGTACTGTCCGGCTGTCATCCATTCCTTGATGAGAAAAAAACCGCCGACAAGAAGCATTACAACCATGAGGAGCTGGCTTGCTGTATCCAGCAGGGGCTGATATTTCGCTACAATCAGGGCGTTTTCGCAGCTTGTGTCGCGAAAGTCGGCGTTATGCGCCTCAATTTTTTTCTTCTCGTAACTTTCGCGCGCAAATGCCCTTACCACGCGGTTGCCGTCGATATTTTCCGTTACCGCGGTTCCCAAATCGGTAAGCTTCTGCCTAAGTAACTGAAAGCGCGGGCGCAGCCGCTTTTTAAACCGGTGGCTGATGTAAAGAATAAAGGGAGTAATTGCCACAAGGCACAGGGCAAGCCGCCAGTTGATGAACATATAGAAAGTAAATGTTGAAACAAACAGGGCGACCGCGCCTATGAACTGGTAGGAAACCCACGCCACTGTATGGCGAAGGCGGTCGAGGTCTTGCGTCATTCGCGTCATTAAATTTCCGGTAGGGAAGCGTCCAAGAAAACGGTAGTCCTGCCACTGGACGGTTTCGTACATATCGCGGCGTATGCGCGTCATTACGTCCGTGCTGGCTATTTCCATCAGGATTATCATCAGGTAGTGAAGGCTCAGGCGGCTGACCTGCACTATCATCATGGCAACAAGCAGGGGAATAAGAGGGTCTGTGTTTCGCAGCATTACTACTTCGTCAATTATTCGCTGTCCAAGCATGGGGTTGATCACGCGGATCGCCGCCGTAACAATAGAAAGGATCAAGCCGCCCATAAAGACGGCTCTCTTTCCTTTCATGTAGTTCCAGACCCAAATTATTTGTTCCATATTCTTCTGAGTATTCTAAAATTGTATAATTACCATTTTTGATGGTAAATAAATTACGCCTGACCCGCCGACCCCAGCACGTTTTTGTTTTTGTGAGAGTACAGTTTTTTCAGTTCGTCTCTGGCGGGACCCAGCCATTTGCGCGGATCGAATTCATCCGGTTTTTCAACCAGCACCTTACGAACCAACGCCGTCATTGCAAGCCTGCCGTCGGAATCAATGTTGATCTTGCATACCGCGCTTTTCGCGGCTTTGCGTAACTGCTCTTCGGGGATACCCACCGAATCCGTGAGTTTGCCGCCGTACTTTTCTATTATGTGCACATATTCAATGGGGACTGAGGACGAGCCGTGAAGAACAATCGGGAAGCCGGGAATCTGTTTTTCAACTTCTTCAAGTATATCAAAGCGCAGAGGAGGGGGAATGAGAATGCCGTCCGCGTTCCTTGTGCATTGTTCGGGTTTGAACTTCGCCCTTCCGTGGCTTGTGCCGATGGAGATCGCAAGCGAGTCAACTTTTGTCTTGCCGACAAAATCGATAACTTCGGAAGGCTGGGTGTAGTGGCTGTGTTCCGCTGAAACGTCGTCTTCTACTCCCGCCAGAACTCCAAGCTCCCCTTCGACCGTAACGTAATCTTTTTGGGAATGGGCAAAATCCACCACTTTTCTGGTCAGCGCGACGTTTTCATCGTAGGACAGGTGCGAGCCGTCTATCATTACTGAGGAAAAGCCGGTTTCGATACAGTCCTTGCAAAGCTCAAAACTGTCGCCGTGGTCAAGATGCAGTACGATGGGGATGTCATATCCCAGCTCGTGCGCGTACTCAACAGCGCCGCGCGCCATGTTTTTCAGAATGTTCTGGTTGGCGTACTTGCGCGCCCCTGAGGACACCTGCAAAATTACAGGGGATTTGGTTTCCACGCATGCCTGAATGATCGCCTGCATTTGTTCCATATTATTGAAATTGTACGCCGGAAGCGCGTACCCGCCGGAAACCGCTTTCTTAAAAAGCTCTTTTGTATTTACAAGTCCTAATTCTTTGTAACTGGTCATAATTTTCTCCTTATAAAGGTATTTTTTTCATACTATACGATAACCCTCTCTTTAGTCAACAACCACCGCCTGGATATACGGAGTAATTGCAGGGCAAGTTTAGCATATAACTTTGCGTCTCCATATGGTATAATCCGTATTGAGCAACATGAAGATAAGAATTGAAATATTGGGGATAATCGTTGTACTGGCTCTGGCGGCGGTTATTCCAACAATTGTCTTTTTAGCCCGCTCTCCGGTGC
>JAISSH010000092.1 GCA_031273265.1 Treponema sp. | reverse complement strand
TCAATAATGTAATGATGACTAATACTGCCAGCGCTTTTTTGGTTATCTTCATTTTTTCTCCTTAATATTTTTAGCAGGGACGGTTACGCCCCTGCATTTACACTTACCTTCTCTCCTCTTAATTAAAACTGCCTGATGGGACGGACGTAGCGGTTATTATACTTAGCGGAAGTACTTATATCGTTATCACTAAAATCTTGCATTCTTGCATAACCAGATTCAGACTGCGTTGAAGACCAATACCATCCATTCTTGAAATCGCCCAAGTTTTTACGTTTCAGGTTTCCGTACATCTGATCCAGTTCAGCGCGGCTGGGCATAAACCAGTCATCAAATCCCCCGAATTCTAAATCATCGCATTTCTGCGCCGCGGTATCCCATTCTCCTGATGTTTGTTTGAATTTTTCAACAATAAGCTGAGTGTTCCGTTTACCGCTCCCTACTGTTTCTTGAGTGTTATCAACCCCTGTAGAACGCACGCTCCATTGAGCCTGAAATTCCGCTTCCACAGGCGCGGCTTCCAGATAACGCCAGCCGCCGGAATTGTTTCCCTTGTCGTAGAAAATAAGTCCGCCGGCAGGACCGGTATCGCCGACTTTGTATACTTGAGCCGGAGTCGCAGGCGCTGCGGGTGCGGCAGAGGCAACAAAAATCCCTGAACCTCTGCCATTAGTAAAGTTTGCAGTTACCGTTCCGCGTTGAACAGCATAGGGGGTGACATTCTCGCCCCGGGCAAACTGTTCCTTGTTAACAATAGCTACGTTAAGAATTATATTTTTATCGTTTCCGTTATATTTGGCTATCTTCTTTCCCGAGTTCCGTAACTGCCCCCAACCCTTCAACGTAACTGAATCGCCGCTGATTCTAGCGGCGGTAATAGCTAGGTCATCTGAAACATTTGCGCCCAGCATAAGGGCTAACTTATTGTCTACAAAAGTAGCGAGAACATAACTGTCTCTATAAGCTGAAAGACCGCTTATAGTCAGACCATCGCTTGACGCTGCCGGCGCCGCTGTTGCCGTGCCGCCTGCGGGACTGCCACCGCCGCCGACAAGATCGGTTATTATCTGGCTTGTAGCGATGTTCCGGTTGTACTGCCCCTGCACCTGCGCCGTCTGCACTTCAAGAGCGCGGATTCTTATTCGGTATGCATTACCCAATCTGCTCAACGCGCCGGACACAATGGTCTGCGCGCCGAAAAATTTACCTATTTCCATAGCGGAGTTATCGTCCACTTCGCCGGAAAACTGGAAATTCTGTTCGGCGCGGATTGCGTCTAACTGTTGTCTGTCTACCACAGAAAAAATCTTGTCGTTTACCGCATTGGCGAGAAGTTCGTCAATAATGTAGTCCGAAAGATCGGGGGAGCTGGATTGAATGTTCAGGATAACGATTTTACTTCCATTGGGTATGTTATCGTTAAGATAGTTCGATGCGTCCCGAATTGCTGTGTCCAAATCGTCAACTTTGGGCACGGAAGGCTTTGAACCGCAGCCTCCCGCGATCATCAACATTACGACCAGCGCCGCCGACAATTTCATTACACTGTTCTTTTTCATTTCAATACTCCTTTTTAGGTGATGAAAAAAACGACCGTTTTTTTTAACGTTTTTTCAATTTTTAAGAAACACAAATATTCAAAATATTCTCTTTTTTTTATTGATAAATGTCAAAAAAAGGGATATTATTCTCTTAGATGTATGTTTATTAGAAAGGCATGTTTAATAATTTAAACGGTCGTTTTTTTTAAGCATTTTTTGTGGAAAATTTTTTACATATAAGTTATTTCGAACCACAACTCTGCGTCCTTTAAAACCTCTGCGTCTTTGCGTGAGAATCTTCGAACTTTGTGTTTTGGGTATTTTCGAGTAAAGTAGGCACGCAGAGGCACGGGGGGATTAACCTTGCAATTTCTCGATTTCTTCAATGGAAAGCCCGGTGATTTTTTGTACGAAGTCGGGAGTTGAGCCTTCTGCCAGCAAGTTCCGGGCGATTTGGAGCGTGTTTTCTCGCTTACCTTCTGTCTGTCCTTCAGCGCGACCTTCCTCTATAAGTTGGCGTTCCTTTGCCTCGCTCTCCATATTGCACTTAATCGTCGCAAGTTCCCGCGCAAACCTTATATAGCTTCGGCTTATTTTTACCACCGACTTCTCCGCATGCATTATCCCTTCCTCCTCACGGCAAAGTTCCTTGATTAATGGCTCTACTCTCTTCTCATGCCTGTACTTCATAAAGATACACCATTTTTCGTCCATAGACAAGTTTTCTGTTCCTGCTTTTCCGGCGAAATACTCCTCTACGCGCTTTTCAAGTTTCGGCAATTCGTAATAGATGATTTCTACAGCCTCAGTGAGAAGGTCGTGTTCCTTCTCCTCTCTGTAACCGTACCGCCGGGGCAGTTTTTCGCTTTCCGGAAATAGTACGCAGTTGAGAAAAAAAATCTGATACACCCTCTTTATTCTTTTGTACTTCATGCCCCGTCTGGACTGACCGGAATACAGTGCAGAGGCGTAGTAAGCGGCTCTGTCTTTCAAGTCGTCATCAGATTTGCCGATCTGCATTTCCAGCGCGGCGGCTTCACCGTCGTTGAAAGTAACGTGAACGTCTAGGCGCGGGAATTTCGCGTCCATGTGAGCGGGAAGGAGTTCGCTGTTGACGACTTTGACCTCAGTAATTTCGCGCCCCGTACAGGCGCAAAGCAGGGATCTGAGCGCTTCTCGCGAGTCTTCCGTATCCGAGGCGAGCATAGCCTTGAAAACCGTGTCATTCAGGATCGGCAGGGGTTCGTCATCCGGGGAATAATCCCGCGCCGGACGGAAAAGATTAAATAAATTGATCATAAGTACCTCCGCCCTATATACGGTGCGGGGATGAATGGCGCTTGTCTGAAGGGGGAAAATTATTTTAACTTTGCGTCCTTAGCGGTTTTTCGTTTTGGTGTGATGTCTTTTCGAGTAAAGCCCTAGTTGCGGCTTTTTACCACTATCATTTCACTGCGGCGAAGGGAATTGAGCACTTCGGAAGCGAGGAAGTAGCGGTTGCGTCCTATCATGCTGATTTCGTCTTCGTAGCGGAAACTGTTGGCGCTCCAGTCGCTTGGTATCGGGTCGTGGATTACAAAATAATCGCCGTCCAGAGAATAGCCTTTGACTACCACATAGTGTCCTACAGATTCGTTGTAATACTTCCCGAATAGGTCTACAGCGGGATTACCTCTGCTTGTTCTGACGCCGTCCGTATGAAAGAGGATTATCGCAATGTCGCCTGAATCTATAACGTCAAACATATTCTGCGCCGTTCTTAAAGGCTGAACAGAGGCTTCTACGTTCTGGCTTCTTATTACCTTTAGAAGTTCATCAAAACTGGTTCCGCCGTTTCCCTGCCAGCCGACTGCCTGACGCACGGCGGACACCGGGAAGTATTTTCCCGCAGACCAGCTTATTGCCATTGACGCCGAGGCGGGACCGCAGTTTGACGGAGTCCCTGAATTAAACTGCGTTCTGTACCAGTTGAAATTATTGATGGGTAAATCAACGTGCATGGTCGGGATAGGGCTGACAAAAATCGAATAGTACTGTTCCCGACCGCTTTCTTCGCGCACGGTAACGCCGTAATACCCGCTCTTTTTAAACCGCACTTTAGTTAAAAACCTGTCAGACTCGCTTAAATCAAGAACGGTGTTCATATCCGCATACCTTGCCACTTTTACAATGTTTCCATTTATCACAAAATAATCATCGGGTGAGGATAGCGTTACAAATTTGGTCGTGCTGTGTTCCACAGACGAGGCGGGATGAGGAACATCAATGTAAAGATGATTTGAGCGGTAAATAACCCCCGCGTCGTCTTTCGCCGTAAGACGGATAGTGTATGTTTTTGGGTTGGAATATTCATAACTTGGGTTTTCGCGGAAACTGCGCTTTCCGTCCCCCATGTCCCATTCATAGGACTTTAAATTAGACGGAGGATTTACAATAGAAAACTGGGCTGTTATCCCATTTGTTCCGTTGTCCCGGCTTTCATAGCCGATTTGTATGCTCTTTGCGGCTTTCGCGGCTGGAGCGGGAGTCTGCCTCTGTTTTACTTTTTGCTGTTTGTACAGAGGCTCATTGGAGCTGATATTTTCCAGAGAGGGAATGATTATCACCGTTCCTACGCGGATACGGTTCGCGTTGCTTATTTTGTTGTACCACGCGAGGAAATCGTACGGGATTCCGTAGGCATAGGCGATTTCCGAAAGGGTTTCACCGGGGCGGACAGGATATTCAAAATCTCTGGAACGATCCTGCGTCTGGGAACCGGCGCCTGTTTCAAAATCCGCGTCGGTGAAAGCGGTTAACTCTACCCAATCGCCTTCATCGGAGGAAAGAAAAACCTGCGATCTGTAGTATTCGTGGGTTCTGTGACTTTCCGATATGTCATTTATTGTAGAAACTAGATTTTCCGGCGGCAGTTCCGGAGAGACAATGGCAAAGAAAACCAGAAAAAGAGCGCCCCCGGCAAAGGAAGCGAGACATGTAACTTTAATAACCCTGTGAACCAGCGGGTTATGCCAGACTATTTCCAACTTTTCAAGGATACTGTCCAAAAGGCGGGAAAAAATGTTTTTCGCCGTTATAGACACTACGCTTCCCAGAACGGAAACAAATGCCAGGACGTGTGAAAAAGCCACAGAAGGCACAATACTGCCCCTCTTGGCGCCGATATGAGGTAAATATCGGCGTTTCGCTACTTTTTGTCGGTAATAAAACCCCTCCATAGTCTCTCCATTATACTAGACTGGCAATTTTTTGTCAAATAAATTTTTCAAACTTATTACAATTATCGAATTATTTCTGTCATTATTGAGTGTTTTCAACGGACGGCGAGCTGTAGGAGCTTCCCTTTTCGTCCCTGAAAGGTATAAATTTGACGCTAACGCCGTTATAAACGTCCCTGCGGCTCAGGGTAATGGAGCCGTCTTCGTCTTCACTCTTCACTATTTCCATAATGTACTGACGGCTTGGGGGTCCGAGTGGCAAAACCATGATTCCGCCGGAATTTAACTGCTTAAGAAGGGGGGGCGGAATGTGGTCGATTGAGCAGGTAACGATGATTTTGTCGAAAGGGGCGTATTCTTCCCAGCCGTAATAACCGTCGCCCAGCTTGCGGTTTATTACAGAATAGGAAGGGAAGCTCTTTTCAAGGTCTTTGTAAATCGCGTCGGTTTCTATAAAAAGGGGTTTTATTATTTCGATTGTATAAACGTCTTTGGTGAGGTAGGAAAGAATCGCAGACTGGTAGCCGGAACCGGTTCCTATTTCAAGAACCTTGTCGCCGGGGTTTACGTTCAGGGTGGAGGTCATCATGGAAACGACATCAGGGTCTGTAATGGTAGCCCCGTACCCTATGGGCAGCCATGTGTCGGCATATTCAAGCCCCTTGTTTTGGGCGCGGACAAAATGCTCGCGGGGGGTTAAAAGAAAGGCGCGTACGTCTTCGGGACGCCCAAGTTCGGAGGTAATAACAAGGTTTTGCGCCCACTCCCAGCGTTCCTCAAGAAAAACAGGATTATCGTTGCGGTTTCGCCTCATCCATGAAAGCCACGCTTCCTTTGTCCCTATCGGCATTGACTGCGCAAGACGGGGTCCGTCGTATTTTAGGATTCCCGGAAGAGTTTCATATCTGAAACCTGCCTCTTCCGAACCGGAGTGTCCGGTAACTCTTAACGTTTCCTCCGTCATGGACGCGGCGACTACTTCCTCATAACTCGCAACTTTTTCGGAATAAGCGGCGACAAACATCGGAACGGAAAGCCCGATAAACGAGCACACGACAATGCCCGAAGACACGGCAATCACTATCGGAGCCGGTACGGATTTCCTTAAGAAAGCGAATGGTTTTTTTCCCATAATTTGATGTTTTCATTGTAAATCCGGCTGGCGTTAATGTCAATATGTATACGCTTGTATATCATTCTTTAATTTGGTATATTTCAACATATATGAAAAAAAATCAGTTTGCGGCGTTGTTTTTTATTTCCGCGGCGGGAATCGCTTTTGAACTTTACGTAATGAGGATTTTTTCGATAGGAAGCTGGTCGAATTTCGGGTCGCTGGTTATTTCAACCGCTCTTCTGGGAATTGGTTTGGCGGGAATCATTCTTACTTTTGTGGAAGAAAAGATCCGCCGCCGTCCCGAAATGTATCTATCGATTTTTGCCATTTTACTCCCGCTTTTCATGTCGCTGTCGGTTATTCTCGCGCAGATGGTTACCTTTAACCCGATTTTTCTGGCTTCCGATTCACGGCAGTTGTGGTTTATAGCCGCGTATTATGTAATTTACGGCGCGCCATTTTTTATAATCGCCGCCTATGTAGGCATCAGTTTTATCGCGCTAAGGGATAAAATTCAAAAAGTGTATTTTTGGAACATGATTGGTTCCGGCGCGGGCGGACTTTTCATCGTGCTTTTTATGTTTTTTCTCCCCCCCGAACACCTCATTCTGCCAATTCTCACGCTGACAATAGCCGCCGCCCTTTTCAGTTCCAGCCGAAAATATAAAAGGTGGGGATTTCCCGTTCCCTATGTAATAGGTTTTTCCATAACGTCAATACTTTCTATTCTCATGATGTTCATCTGGGGAAATATTCGCATTTCGGATTACAAGGATATTAGCTATGTGCGAAGATACGCGGATTCCGCCCTTGTTCATCATTCTTACGGTCCCGCCGGGGAGTTTCACGTTTACGCGTCAGGATATTTTCATTTCGCTCCCGGATTGTCAGATAACGCGGTGTTGAAAATCGAAAACATGCCTTCTCAGCTTTACTGGGGGCTTTTTATTGACGGTTCCGGTCCCATAGGAATAATGGGAAGCCTTCGTGAAGATGAAAAAGTCTACATGGACTACCTTCCGATGGCTGCTCCCTATACGATGATTTCCGAGCCTGATGTGCTTCTTGTAAATTTAAGCGGCGGAATCAACGCGCAGGTGGCTCTTTACAACGGTGCGCGTAAAATCGACATTGTAGAACCTTCCGCGGAGATGATCCGGCTGTTAAAAGACGATCCGAGCGTTTCCCGTTTTACAGGAAAACTTTTGGATACGGAAAAAATAAACGTACTGCGCGGAGAGGGACGCTCTTACTGTGCAGCGAATAAAAATTCTTACGACCTAATTGAGATAAGTCTTGTGGACTCTGTGGGTCTTACGGATTCAGGCGGTTACGCGGTACACGAGGATTTTAAGTACACTGTGGAGGCGTTCAAGGAATATTTCGACGGTCTTAAAGACGGAGGCGTGCTTTCCGTAACTGTCTGGGATCGCCTGAACCCGCCGAGAAACGTACTTAGACTGCTCAATACGATTATTCTTGCCATGAAGGAATCCGGTTTTGATCAACCTGAAAAAAGTCTTTACTCTTTCGGGCTGTTACGCTCAACTTCTACAATCATTGTAAAAAAAGGCGCGTTAACCGTGAGAGACCTTGACGATCTTAATAACTTTGTTAAGACCCGTTCTTTCGAACTTTTTTACGCTCCTGAAGCGGAACTGCCAGTCCGCGACTTTGATATACTGATGGCAAGTTACCGCTATCAGTTTGAGAATTCCGGCGGCAGCGCGACGGAAACCTTTACAAACGCGGATATGTACCGTACCGTTATTCCAAAATTTTTCGCCGGAGACGCAAAAAAAATTGAGGACGCGTATATTTTCGATATTAGACCAATTACGGATTCCCGTCCGTATTATACGGGTTATCTGAAAATTAAAGAGCTTTCAATGTACATGGATCAGCTTCGCGATATTTCCGAAGAATGGGGGTATCTCCTGCTCTTTGCCCTGCTGATTCAGGCGTGTATATTCGGACTTATCGTAATTCTTATTCCCGTTATCGGTCGCAGAAAAACGCTTTTCAAAAAACGCAGGGGAACTGTTGGAGTAATTTTTTACTACGCGGGTCTTGGGCTTGGGTATATGTTAATCGAAATCTACCTTATTCAGCGTCTGGCGGTGTTCCTTTCCAACCCCACCTATTCCGCAAGTATTGTAATTACCGTTATGCTAATTTCTTCCGCTCTCGGAAATATCACCAGCGGGCTTCTTAAACGCTTCAGGCTTTTTGTCGTTCCAACAGCCTGCGCTCTTATCGGAGGAGGGCTTCTCTTTTACATTTTCGGGCTTGACAACTTCCTCGCCTCCTTCCAGTCCTCGTCCATGATGATGCGGTTTTTAATTTCCGCCCTTATCATCGCGCCACCTGCTTTTTTCATGGGTATCCCCTACCCCACCGGTCTGGACAGCCTGCAGGAAACAAAACCGCATCTCCTCCCTTGGGCATGGGGAATGAACGGCGGTCTTTCACTCGTAGGCAGCGCCCTTGCAAGACTCCTTTCCGCCGCCAGCGGTTTCCCCGTGCTTCTGCAGTTGGGAATCGCGGCTTATGTAATGGTTGGCGTACTTTTCCCGATTAACCAAAAACTGACGCAGGATTAGCGGTATCCGCCATGTCTTGCCCGTAAATACCAACTGTTGTATAATTGCGGTATGGAACTTGAATATACTTATTGGAAATCCAAAGACGGCTGGTTTGTCGGATACCTTAATATTTGGCCTGAGCATTTGACACAGGGGAAAGATGTATCTGAACTTGAAGAAATGCTCCGCGATCTTTATACATTTTACAAAGAAGTATAATCAAAAACTTATCTTGATAAGGCGGGCTGCGCCCAGCCATGCAGAAATGTATGTTTGAATTAATTTACAGGCGGGCTGCGCAAACCCCTGCCGGAGACTCGATGGCTGTGGCTGTTATTTACGCAGACTTTGGTCTGGCGTTTTTTGAATCCACAGACATATGTCCCCGTCAGGTCTTGTGCGCACCCGCCCTGTAGTCAATTCAGAAAATGGGGACGGACACCCGGAAATGTATGCCTGAAGAATTTATTGGGCATACATTTCTGAAATTACCGTGAAAAAACAGTTACGAGTACTTTTGTACCTCTGCGTTTTCTTCCATATTTTTTGAAATGGGAAATAAAGTTCGTTGTTTTGGGCACTTCCTCTTTTTCTTCATTTGTCTTCTTAGCCAATTTTAGAGCACGGGTTATTTTATCAATACACAATAAACATATAACCATAACTGGTACGATTATAAATAAATCAAAAATAAGAATGACGATAAAACCACGTAGTCCAATTTCTGTAAGTATTTTATTGTCAATGTACATATTCTGAAATGTCAATATTAATAAAAAAACAATATATATAAAAAATGGTACTATATAATTACATCTTGTAACTTTTGAGATATATTTATTTTCTTTAAATTCACACTTTTTCCTCCCAACTTTTAATAATGGAAATATTTTGAAAGCATTTGGTGAATTTAATATATTTATAATGTATTCGATCTCGTCTGTAGGTAAATACCTATCAAAATATTCTTGTAATAAAAAACAGCCATTTACCTTATCTCTTTTGTATTCTTCTCGGATTTTTTTAAATTTTTTAAAATATGAAAATTCTACTTTGATTAATTTTCCTTTGTCTAAAAAGGCTATTAATAAAATTAATATTAAAACAACGATTGTTGTGGATGTTGGAAAAATATTTTTTGCTTTATCCAATAAAAAATCTATTAATGCATTCACTAATATTTGCATCTCTTCCTTCCCCCTCAAAACCTGTTTATTTCGAGTTGTTCAGAAACAGAAGTTTCCGAACAACTCCCTTATTCACGGTGAAACCCACCCCATGCTTTACTTAAACTAAGGGCGCACAAGCCGGAAGCCGACGTTGTAGCCACGGTCGCCCGGGTAGTAGTAGCTGCGGCAGACGGAACGAGCGTACGTCGTTGCGGAGCTCCAATTCCCGCCGCGGCTAACGCGGCCAGTCCCCGCAGACGCGCCTGTTGGATCAGTCTGCGCTTCGCTTGAATAATATCCGTCCCAATCCCAGCACCACTCCTCTACATTCCCGCTCATGTCATACAAACCCAAACCGTTAGGCGCTTTCGTCCCGACAGGGTGTGCGCTTCCACTGTTAAAATACCAAGTGTTACCATACCAAGCCACATCATCAATGTTATTGCTTCCCGCATACGTGTAGTTCCCAGGCGATCCGTTCCCGCCCTTCGCCGCGTATTCCCACTGCGCTTCTGTGGGCAGGCGGTAGCCGTTGGAACCGCTCACTACTTCAACCGCGTCCCATGTTGTGTTACTTCTTGTCGTTACGGTTCCCCATACCGCAGGATCGGTGCTGTTGTTTATGCGGTACGCCGGTGTTAATCCTTTTGTTATGCTCAACTTGTTGCAGAACACCAAAGCGTCATACCATCTTACTTTGTACACCGGGTAATTTCCCCCAACTCCATAACCGCTTGCCGGGTTGCTCCCCATTACCGCCTGATACTGCGCCTGCGTTACCTCGTACTTGCCGATGGAAAACGCGCTGAGCGTTACCGTGTGCACTGGACATTCGTCGTTTTCGCCAACGGAAGAATCGGGATTCCCCATCTGAAAACTGCCGCCGGGCACGGATATCATCTCAATTTCTGCATTTATACCGCCGTTACCATTGTTGCCATTATTGTTGTTCCCGTTGTTGTTATCGTTGTTGTCCTCGTCTCCGCATGAGCCAAGAATCACGGCAAAAACAACACAAAATACGATTACTACCTTAAAAACATTGTTCTTTTTCATAGTAATTACTCCTTAAAATATTGATTTAAAAGCCCCCGTAAACATATACGAAGGGCGTTTTTCCAGAGAATAATGGGGAAAAGTGATGAATTTGCTTGTTTTTTGGTTGATCTACACAGCTTCGCTGTGCTATCTTCTGTTGGGGGGGGGGGGGGGGGGGGTAACTAAGAATGTTATTTTGTTGGTGTTAAAAAGTTTTTTTTTTTATTATAATCCTCCCCTTTTTGGTTTTTTTTGTTTTTCTTTACATGATGTGTTTGTGTTGGTGGGGGGTGTGGTGGGGTGGTGGGGTGTGGGGTAACTAAGAATGTTATTTGTGTAGTGTTAAAAATGTTCATTTTTTATTAATATCCTCCCATTCTTGGTTTCTTAAAATCGCAGGTTTCGCAAGTGGCTCATCTTAATAATTATTATACAGCCTCCCCTAAAAAATGTCAATTTTTTTCACTTTTTTTGTGGAAAATTGTCTAAATTCCTTGCTGTGTAGGTTTACAGTATAGATGAATTGACTACATGGCGGGTGCGCACCCTTATCTCGGAAATTGTAGAAATGTATGCCAAATAAAGTACTTGAGGGGTGGCGGCGTCAAAGGTCGCGCCCCGTCGCGGCATTTGGACGCCGACAGGACCCCAAGAAAAATTTACAGGCATACATTTCTGCATGGCTGGGCGCAGTCCGCCTTGTAGCTAATTATGGGATTTTAAGTTCAGTATTCCCGTTTTCGCCATATTTCCCTAATATAAACCTTGCTTTTTTATCGTTTTTTCATGTAAAATCAGTATTATGGCGCGGGAACAGATAGCACCGACAAAAAGCAACCTCTTAAAAGTCAAGGAAAGGCTCAATATCGCCAAGGAGGGCTATGACCTTCTGGAGCAGAAGCGGGAAATTCTGGTTTCTGAGCTGATGCGCAAGGTTGAACAGGTCAAAATACTGGAGCGCGACCTTGATAAGCGCGTGGAAACAGCCTATCCCTGCCTGAAACGTATGCTGGTCGTGGTGGGGAGGGAACGCGCCCAAAGTCTGGCGCAAAATGTCTCCTATAACTTTGAAGTGAACGAAAAACAGGTAATTGCCGCCGGAATGAGGCTTCCGGGGCTGGAAGTCCGTATTCCTAACAGAGAATTAAAATATTCACCAGTAAATTCATTTGCAGAATGTGATGAAACCGTGTTAGAATTCTTTGAGTTACTCAAGATATGCACCGAATTGGCGGCAATCAGGACTATTGCGTGGCGGCTGGCGAGGGAAGTCAGGCGCACCCAGAGGCGGGTGAACGCTCTGGAAAAAATGGTCATTCCTACGGCAAGCGAAACGAAGGTATATATTGAATCGGCGCTGGAAGAACGGGACAGGGATTCCTTTTTTACCAGCAAGTTACTAAAAAAGAAAGGAGTTTCAACCCTGTCAAGATGAAATCTTTTATCTCAAATATCGTAACCGCGGTTACGGGCACGGACGCCTCAATTTTGGCTGCTAAATACGCCATTGTCATGTCCAAAGCTTATGACTGCAAATTAAGCGCGGTCTATGTCGTGGACACCGCGACAATCAAACAGCTTGCTTTGAGCAAAATTTTCATTCAGGAAGAAGCGGCGGAATACGAAAAAAGTTTGGAAGCCAACGGCAACCGTTATCTGACATTTGTTGAAGAGCTTGCCGTCGCAAAGGGCGTCAAGCTTGAAAGGATAATGCGGAAGGGCGCGATATATACGGAAATCCTCAGCGTAGCGGACGAGAAAAAAGCCGACCTGATCCTGCTTGGCGGCTGGGAAAGAGATACAAAAACTACGGATATAATCGGACACTCGCACCGGGAAATTATGGCAAACGCGAAATGCTCGGTGGTGCTTGTAAAAGAGCCGGACATTGATTCGATTTATAAAAACGCGTAAAGAGGACTTATGAGAGTAGCGATTGTCAGCGCGCCGGCGGCAAAGAAAGAACCGCCGGATTATGTGCGCTCCCTGGCAAAGGGAATGGAGTCCATGGGACACCGCGTGGATATTCTGGATTTATGGACGGAAGATGGTTATAAACTTCCCGGTTATGAATATATCGTTGTAGCGGCGGAGCCAATTTCATTTTTTTCGGGGAAACTTCCGGTAAAAATAACGAAAATACTTGCCGCCGGAAGTTCTCTCGCCGGTAGAAAAAGCGCGGCGTTTATTAAAAAGACAGGGCTTTTCAGCAGCCGCGCCCTTTCCAATCTTATGAAAGCTATGGAAAAAGAGGGCATGGTTGTTAACTGGAGCGACTTTTTATTCAACGCTCCCCATGCCGAAGCTATTGGAAAACAAATTGGCGCATAACAAAATTGAATAACCATTACGATCTGCTTGGAATATCAATAGGCGCCTCTTCATCAGAAATAAAAAAAGCTTTCCGCGAAAGAGCGAAACAGCTCCACCCCGACATTGCCGGCTCTGAGCGCGCGGAGGCAATGCGTAAACTTATCGGCGCATACGAAATTCTTTCCAATCCTGAACGCCGTTTTGAGTACGACAGGGCATATTCGCGCTTTATAAAAAAGTGCGGTTTCGATTACCGCGTATGGCTGAACGAACAGGACGATCCGCAGAGTCAGGCGAAACTCATTTTCTTTGAACTGCTTCACCTTGAGGAAGAAAAGGCAATCGCCGTCTGGAGAAAAAACGGCGGGCTTGATTTCCACATTGAAAAATACATCGACCGCGAAGATTGGATGGACTGCCAGTACATTCTCGCCGAAGAACTGGACAAACGCGGCTTTTCCTTCGAAGCTTTCAAACTGTTAGCTGAAATCCTCGCCGAAGAACGCCGCCGTCCCTACTTCAAACTTTTCACGATAGAAATTGAAAATTATTTAAAAAATATGGTAAAATTCAGATTAAAACCGCAGGTGGACGGGGAAACATGGATCGACTGCATGGAAACAATGCTCGGTCTGGGCTTTTCCGCGCGGGATGAAAAACGCTTTAAGCGTTCAATGAGCGACACTCTGGTAAAGTTGAGGGCATAAATGATTCGTCTTAAAAATGAAAAACAAATTGACGGTATAAGAAAATCCTGCAAAATGCTTTCCGCCATGTACCGGGAGCTTATCCCGCAGGTAAAGCCCGGCGTTCAAACGATAGATATTGATCACTGGGTAAGGGACTGGATAAAAAAAGCCGGCGGAAAGCCAGTCTTCCTTGGCTACCGCATGAAAAAAAACCCCTACCCTGCCGCGATTTGCGTTTCCATAAACGAGGAAGTGATTCACGGCATCCCTTCAAAGAGGCGCGTCCGCGAAGGGGATTTGGTTTCGCTTGACTGCGGCATAGACCTCGGCGGCTTTATCAGCGATCAGGCTGTAAGCGTCGAAGCCGGGCGGGTGAGCAAACAGGTGCGGGACTTAAACGCCGCCACCCTGGAATGTCTTCGCAGGGGAATTGCGGCGGTAAAAGCCGGGGACAGGCTTTTGCAGATTTCCCGCGCTGTGGAAAATCACGCGAAAAGTTTTGGCTATGGAATAGTGCAGGAATACTGCGGTCATGGGGTCGGGCTTGCCCTGCACGAAGACCCCCAAGTCCCCAACTACCCGCACGGTCCCAATCCAAAGATGAACAACGGCATGGTTATGGCGATTGAACCCATGATCAACATGGGAACGGCGGATATCGAGATTCTTGACGATGAATGGACGGTTGTAACCGCCGACGGGCAGGTTTCCGCCCATTGGGAGCATACAGTCGCCGTTTTCAACGGTAAAACTGAAGTTTTGACAGAACCGCTGGAACAATTCGTCTTTGTGTAACTATTCATGGAATTGGTAAATTTGTTATTATATAAAAGCTAAATCAGTATCAGGAGTTAATATGAACATAATAAAAAAACTTTCTTCAAAGAATTTATTCATCTTCAATTTGGTCTTTATCGGGGTCATTTTCGGTTTTTCTCTGGCTTTCCTGTCATTTTCATGTTCTACGCCGGGGGCGCGGACATGGGCGAAGGCGCAGGAAAGTAATGTCGTTATCCCCGAAGACGCCATTGCCGCGGCGGAGGGGCTTCAGACGGTTTTCCGCTTAGTATCCGAAAAAACACTGCCCTCCGTAGTTGAGCTAAAAACGGTTTCGGTCAGGAGGCAACAACTGCCGAATATCCCCGGTATTCCCTGGGATTTCTTCTTCGGACCGCGCGACCGCGACCGCAATCCAAATAACAACGGTCAGGAACGCGAATACCGCTCACAGGGTCTCGGTTCGGGGATAATTGTCCGCTATAAAGACGGCGTATATTACGCGCTTACCAACAACCATGTCGTTGACGACGCGTCGGAGATCAAGGTTGCCACAAAAGACGGCAAGGAGTATTCGGCGGTACTTGTTGGAAAGGACGGGCGGAAAGACCTTGCGATGGTTTCTTTTAAAACCGACGACTCCTATCCTCTTGCCACACTCGGCGATTCCGATAAAGTCGCCGTTGGAGACTGGGCAATCGCGATGGGCAATCCGTTGGGAGAGCAGTTTTCATTTTCGGTAACTTTGGGAATAGTCAGCGCGGTGGGCAGGACAGGCGGACCCGGCGGAAATATAAACGATTTTATACAGACGGACGCTCCTATTAATCAGGGAAACTCAGGCGGTCCGCTTGTCAACATTCGCGGGGAGATAATCGGGATAAACACATGGATTGCGAGTAACACCACAGGCGGCGGCAATGTCGGTCTTGGCTTTGCCATTCCCATCAACAATGTGAAACGTTCCATAGATGAATTTATCGCGACCGGCTCAATCAGCTACGGCTGGCTCGGCGTTCAATTGACCGAGCCGGAAAAGGAAACGATGGCGGGTCTTGGACTTGAAGGCAAACGCGGCGCTCTCGCTTCGCAGGTTTTCATCGGTTCTCCCGCCGACAAGGGCGGCATTAAGCCCGGCGATTTTATTACCCATGTAAACGGCAGAGAAGCAAGGGGCGTCAATCAGCTTGTGATGATAGTCGGCGATCTTAAGCCCGGCGACAGGGCGGCATTCACCGTTATCAGGGACAAGGCGTCAAAGGAAATTCAGGTTCGTATTGAAGCGCGCACCGAAGAAGTATCGTCAGATAACAGAAAACTTTGGCCGGGACTGCAAATTATTCCTCTTTCCGACGAGGTAAGGGAAAATTTTAATCTTGATAAAAACGCGAAAGGACTTTTTGTATTGCAGATTATTTCCGGCTCTCCGGCGGAAATAGTAGGACTTAGGCAGGGAGATTTAATTACGGCGGTTAACGGTGAAAACGTAGGCGATATTGCCGCGTTCTACAAAGTGTTACGCGAAAAGACAGACAAGGAACTCTGGTTCGGCATGACAAGAGGAGAGACCTCGCTGGAATCGCTTAAATTCAAGAGGTAGGATTTTAGCCACGAACCAACACGAACAAGGAAAAATATCGTACAACAAGTTCGTGATGGTTCGTGAAAGTTCGTGGTAAAAAAATAAATTATATGTCTACGCGGAACGATGGTCTTTTACTGCGGTTCTGGTCGAAGTTAAAAATGTCCATGTTAAAACGGCGTTCCGCTTCAAGCGTCGAAGGCGGTCCGTGTCCGGGAAACACAAGATAGTCGCCGGGAAGCGAAAGAAGACGGCTGCGCAGTTTGTTCATCTGCGTGGCTGCTCCGTACGCGCTGGCGGTGCTGCCCACAAGACCCGCCGTAAGCACGTCGCCAGTGAAAAGCATTCCGTTGACGCGGTAAACAACAGAGTCGGAAGAATGACCCGGTATGGAAATAACCTCTATCGTAAAACCTGCGATTTCGAGTATATCTCCGTCTTTAACCATTGTGGACTTGTGAGACATAATGCTCTGATTCACAGCAAAAACTTCGGCGTTGTATATTCGCTTTAATGTTCGCAGTCCGCGCACATGGCTTAAATGGTCGTGGGTAATAAGCACCGCTCTTAAATTGAAATTATTATTTTCTATGGATTCCATAGTTACGTTTTCCATGCTTCCGGGATCGATGATAATCGCCTCGTTTGTCTCTTCCGTTCCAAGAACATAGCAGTTGCTGAAACCGTATGAACAGTATTGAAAATAAAGCTTCATCGTTCTTCCAATTCAAATACGGCTTCCGCAGTATTCGACGATTTAAATAAAACGTCTTTTTGCACAGCGCCGGCAAAATGCACCCTCTTTAAATTGCAGTTAACAAAATCCGCCTTTTCCAAATCGGCGCTGATGAACCGGCTGTTGTACAAATTTGAATTGCTGAACGACGTATTGGAAATTGCCGCGCCTTCAAAATTTACATGAATAATTTCCGACCATTCAAAATTACATTTGTCAATATGGGCACCTGCGAACGACAAAAACTGAATGTCCGATTTTGTAAGATCGCACTCCTGAAACCCGGCAAAATCGAAAAAACTCATCATTATTCTGATGCCGGAAAAATTACATTGATAAAACGTGGAATCCTTAAAATTACAGCCGTATAAAATATGTTTGGAAAAATCGACGTTTTCAAAACGCATTCCCGACACATTCAAATCGTTAATCGAATTATTGTTGTTGATAAATTCATAGATGCGCCTGCTTTCCTGTTCAGGGTCAGCCAGATGAATGAAACACAGATTATAACCTGTAATTGCCGGTCTTCCGCATCCGGCGGCGCATGGATTAACGGTAAACATTCTTCTTTCAGATTAACATATTTTCATCTTTACAACCAGTCCCGCAAAAGGATAAAATACAGGCATGTGCTGGTATTGCGGTTCGCCTATTACCGATGAAGAGCCGATTGGACGTTCCCTTCGCTGTCAAAACTGCGGCAAAGATCTGCGGGTTTGCAAAAACTGCCGTTTTTTCCTTCCCGGCGAACGGGGCGACTGCCGTGAAACAAGCGCCGAAAAGCAGACGGACAAAGAGCGGGGCAATTTCTGCGATTGGTTCTCGCTGGACGCGAAATTCCGCTCTCAAAGCGAAGGTCGGTCAAAAGAGCGGGAAAAGGCGGACGCTTCAAGAACCGCGTTCGATAATTTGTTTAAATAAGTATGAATAGTAAACCTGTGCTTTTTCTTGATTCGGGTCTTGGCGGAATTCCCTACTGCCGTGATTTTCTCAAGCGCAACCCGAATGAGGCGATCTGCTACCTTGCCGATCGATTGAATTTTCCCTATGGTCCGCGCGGCAAGGAAGAAATAGCCTCTATCCTTACGGCGTTGACAGAAAAACTTTTAAAGACGGCAAACCCAAAAATCGCGGTATTGGCGTGCAACACCGCCAGTATTGCCGCTCTTGCTCCGTTACGGGAAAATTTCCCCAATCTTCCTTTTGTGGGGACAGTCCCCGCGATAAAACCTGCGGCAAACGCCAGTAAAAACGGAAAAATCGGCGTACTTGGAACTGAGCGCACAATTAATGATATCCGCAGTCTACATCTGGCAGATGATAGATGTGAAATAATCGGGGTTGCCGCGCCTGAACTGGTTGAATTTGTGGAACATGGTTTTTATAACGCCGATGAAAATGAAAAAACGGAGATTGTAAAAAAATATATTAAACTTTTTCGCGCTGAAGGCGCGGATACTGTCGTGCTTGGCTGTACGCATTTTTTATATTTACTGGAAGATTTCAGGCGCGAAGCTGCGCCTTTTATCAAAATTTTCGATTCGCTGGACGGAATTACAAAGCGCATTGAATATCTGCTGGAAGAGAATGACGGAATTCTCCGCGCGGAGAAGGATTCCCGTCCCGTTAACCGTTTTATACTTACAGGAACGAACGCGCCCGATCAATTCTGGCGGGATATGGCGCAAAAACTGGGCTTTAACCTCTGCCTGTTAGAAGAATTATGAATAACAATACGGAAATCTTAAAAGGGCTTGTCGTCCGCGGTTCGCGCAATATCATGACCGTGCTTATTGATACGGAAGAAGGAAACGCGGAACTTGAATGTAGAATAAAAGGAAAAGTGTTAAAGTCCTGCGAGAAATTCTACAATCCTCTCGCGCCGGGTGATTGGGTCAGCGTAGAACGTCAGAAAAATTCAAAAAACGCGCTTGTTCTTTCCGTTGAAAAAAGACGCAATCTTTTCAGCCGTTTTAACCAAAAAGGAGCGTTAAGCCAGTTGTTGGCGGCAAATGTCGATCTTGTACTGTGCGTCTGCACTCCAGCCTCTCCTCCTTTCAGACCCCGTTTTCTTGACCGCGTTCTTCTGCAAGCGGATTCCGCCGGAATTGACGCCCTCGTTATCTGCAATAAAGTCGATCTTTACGACGGAGACATTGATGTGGACGAACGGCTTGAGGATTTTAAGCGCATCGGTTATAAGATACTGATGGTTTCCGCGAAAACCGGCGAAGGTCTTGACGAGCTTCGCGCTGAAATTACTGGAAAAACCTGCGTCATGGCGGGACAATCGGGAGTTGGAAAATCCAGCCTTATCAACGCCCTTCAGCCGGGACTGAACATCAAAGAAGGGCGGCTGAATGAAAAATTTGACCGCGGCGTTCACACGACAACCATGTCTTTTATGACAGATATTGGCGGCGGTACGCGGATCATTGACACTCCGGGAGTGCGTCTTTTCATTCCCGACGGAATACAGGCTGATGAACTTGTTTCCCATTTGAGGGAATTCGCTCCTCTGGCGGGAAAATGCAGTTTCGGCATGTCCTGTTCGCATAAAACGGAAGCCGGCTGTAAGATAATGGAAGCCGTCGCCGCCGGTATTATTCACGAGGATCGCTACGAAAGTTTTCTGCGCATCAGAAGCGATCTTGAGGGCAATTACGGTAATGATTGATAAAGAAACGCTGTTTGAAAAAACTCAATCCCTTCTTGAATACCCGCAAATTATGGAAAATGTCGCATCACACGCTGTAAGTGAAGAAGCCGCCAGTCTGTTAAAGGAAGCGAAACCTATTTATAACGCGCGCGAAGCGGAGGAAACCAAAGAAAAAGTGATCGCGCTTCACACGCTGATAAAATCATGCAATGACGAGCCGCGCTCATGGCTTCCTTCAATTGGTTTTCTCTTTCCAAAAATAGAAACTTCAGGCGCGGTTTTGGATCTTGACGAAGTTTTGGCAATCGGGCTTTTTATTGAACGCGCCTGTGAATTGAGAAACTGGGTAATCAAGGAGCGCGCCGGAAGCGAAGAGAGTGAAACAGAAGGCAGGGACGCGTTATTCGCAATACTTGGTTTTTTCGGTTCTACGGAAGACGGCTCTTTCCCGGACTGCGTCCCCGCCGCGGCGGAAATTTTCAGGGTAATTGACAGGGAAGGAAAACTCCGCGACATTCCGGCGTTACGCGCCATAAGAAAGCGAATCGGCAGTCTTGAAAGGGAGTTGAAAAGCGCGGTATCCAAATACGCCGCCAACGATGAATACAAGCGAATGTTACAGTCGCCGCTGCCTTCGCAAAGAGACGGAAGAACCGTCCTTGCCGTAAAGGCTAATTTTCGCGGAAGAATCCGCGGTATCGTGCATGAAGTATCATCAAGCGGACAGACAATTTTTGTAGAGCCTCTTGATGTTGTTGAAAAAAACAACGAAATTCTTCTGGAAAAGCGGAATTTAGACGCGGAAATTCAAAAAATCCTGCGGGAATTGACGGAAAAAATTTCCGCCTTTGCCGGAAGCATAAAACAGTTTCACCAGACAATCATTGAACTTGAATGTTTAAGGGCAAGAGCCGTGTATTCCGCCGTTACAAAGGGACATTTCGCAAAAAGCGGCGGCGAAATTGAAAGCCTGATTCTAAAACATGCGCGCCATCCAATGTTGAAAAAAGCGGTTCCTATCAATATTGAGATGAAAAACTCCACCCGCACTTTGATTATTACGGGTCCCAACACTGGCGGAAAAACAGTCGCCCTAAAAACGCTGGGATTATTCGCCATGATGAACCAGAGCGCTCTTGCCCTTCCGCTTGATGAAGGAAGCGCCATGCCCTGCTTCGACGGAATATACGCCGACATCGGCGACGAACAATCAATCAACCAGTCCCTTTCAACATTTTCAGCTCACATTACGAATATTTCAGCAATAACAGCTAACGCTACCGAAAATTCCCTCGTCCTCCTTGACGAACTTGGTTCCGGCACAGACCCGGAAGAAGGCGGCGCAATCGCGATGGCGGTGCTTGATTTTCTAATCGAAAAAAAATCGCGGATGATAATCACGACGCATCACGGTATATTGAAAAATTACGGCTATACGAGAGAGGGAGTGGAAAACGCGTCCGTGGAATTCAACGCGCACACCCTTTCTCCCACTTACAGAATCATAAACGGAGTGCCGGGCGAAAGCAGGGCGCTTGATATTGCCGCCGCCAACGGTCTTGACGCTGGAATTGTTGAAAAGGCGCGAAAATACATCGATGATGAGAAGTCGGACATCTCCGCGCTGATCACGGGTCTTGAACAGAAACACAGGGAACTTGCCGGTATTGAACAGAAAAGCGCGATTGAGCAAAACAAGTTGAAGGAAGAAAAACGAAAAGCGGATTTAAAAGAATTGCAGTTAAGGCAGAAAGAAGCGGAAATAAAACGCGGATCGCTTGACTCGCTTCAGGTTTTTCTGCGGGAAAGCCGAAAAACACTTGAAAACCTTGTCCGCGAATTGAAGGAAGGAGAGGTTGACCGCGAAAAAACGCTGAAAGTAAAGGGATTTCTGAACGATCTTGCGCGTTACGCTGAAAATGAGAGAGATGTTCTTGACGAAGAAGAGCGGGCAATCAGGGAACAATTCATGAAAAACGAAACAAACGCTCCCCCTCCCGCCGCCGGTTTTGCAGCCGGTATGGAAGTTTTCGCCGGTCAATCAAAACAGCGCGGCGTAATTGTCCGCGCAGGTAAAAAAAGCGCGAAAGGCGATTCGTGGATAGTAAAAATTGGCTCACTCAAAATGAGTTTCCCGGAAAAAGATTTAATTCCCGCTTCTCCAGTAAAAACAACCGTTTCTCCGTCTTGGGCGGCGGAATACGGCGCGTCAGGGGACGCGGTTTTTGAGTTAAAACTCCTCGGCATGAGGCTTGAAGAAGCCACAGAATCCCTGCGCCGCCAGATAGAAGCCGCTTCTCTTTCGGGACTTAAAACATTTTCTGGTATCCACGGCAAAGGCTCAGGCATTCTGCAAAAGGGGATTCACGACTATTTAAAAAAAGACCCGGCGGTGGAGGATTATTACTTCTCAAGACCGGAACTCGGAGGGTTTGGCAGAACGGAAGTGGTACTGCGTTAGCAAAGGGGAGCTTCGTTTTCTCAATTTTGAGATTTGTCGTAGGGCTGTCCGGCGGCTTTTGGCGCGTAATCTTTTCCGCTGAAAACTACCAGCGTAAGCAAAGTTATTAAATACGGCATCATATTGAAAACTTCCGAAGGCAAAAACTGAAGGTTTTTAATATTGACGATGTTTACCGCGAGGCTTGAAGAAATGCCAAAGAGAAAACTTGATCCCAGAATGCCAAGCGGCAGCCACCTGCCGAAAGAAACCGCGGCCAGAGCGATAAAACCTTTTCCGTTAATCGTGCTTACCGTAAATTGAATGTCCTGGGTAAGGACGATACAGCCGCCGGCAAGACCGGCGAGTATGCCGGAAATGATAACCGCCGCGTAACGAATCCTAATCACGCTTACTCCTGCGGAAGCAAGAGCCTGAGGATACTCTCCGGCGGCGCGCAGGCGCAGTCCCCATGGGCGTTTGTTCAGCATAAACCAAGTAACCGCTAAAATAATAAGCGCTATCCAAATTGTCGGATAAATTCCGAACAAGCCGGAACGCATTCCCATTCTGTAATTCATGCTGCGATCCATGCGAAACAAAAGCTGGCAGACAAACACCGTAATCCCATTGGAAAGAAGGTTAATGCCAGTACCTGAAATAATTTGATCGGCGCGTAACGTGATAGAAGCGAACGCGTGAATAAGTGAAAAAAGCCCGCCGGCAAGAGACGCGAAGATCAGCGCAAGCGGGACTGAAAGACCTGTTTTTGTTTCCATAAGCACATGGGCAACCGCGGCGGTCATTGCCCCCATTGACATAAGCCCTTCAAGCGCGATGTTCACTACCCCGGAGCGTTCACAGATCATGCCGCCTGTAGCGGCAATCAGAATCGGAGAAACAATCATGAAAGTTGAAGGCAGCATTCCGATTATGAATAAAAATTGTTCCATTAGCTGACATCCTCACTTTCTGAAGTTTGCCTGCCAGCGTTTTTCTTCATCCGCCATTCTGCGAACAGTTGAATTCCCGCGCGCAGTGCAATAAAAACTACTACAAGTCCCATGATGATCGAAGTAATTTCTCTCGGTATCTGGCGGGACTGCATCAAAGGCTGGGCGGATTTCAACATTCCAAAGAGAAGCCCGACAAGCGCGATGCCGACTGCCGTGCAGCTTCCGCCAAGCGCGACCGCAATGCCGTCGAAGCCGTAATTGTCAAATGAAGCCAATACGCGCCCATGCGTGAAAACGCCCAAAGAGACCGAAGCTCCGGCAAGTCCCGCAAACGCGCCTGAAATTGCCATCGCCAGAGTTAAACTGGTATTTACGCGAACCCCCGCGTAAAAAGCGGCGTCCCTGTTAAAACCCGCGGCGCGAAGCGAATAACCGAGAGTCGTTTTTTCCATGATGAGCCAGTAAAGTAAAATCGCAGCGATAGTGAACCAAAGTCCGTAATTGAGCCTTGAGCCGTTGGTAAGAGACGACAGCATGGAACTTGAAAGGGAAGCCGTTACGGGAATATCGGGGGTTTTAAAAGTATTGCTTCCCGGAATCTTCATTGTAATAAGACGATGGACGTAAAGGGCGATGTAATTCATCATGATGGTGGCGACAACTTCGGAAACCTTAAAACGCGCCTTGAAGAATCCCACAATGCCGCCCCACGCGGCTCCTACTGCCATTGCACCTAACACGGCGGCAATCCAGTGCAGAACAGGAACAGGCGGAAAAAAAAGCGCGATAACCTGAGCCGCGGTAAGACCCGCGATGTACTGCCCTTCCGACCCTATGTTGAACAGCCCGGCGCGGGCGGCAAACGCAAAGGAAAGCGCGCAAAGAATGAGCGGAATTGAGCTTACAAGCCATTCGCCTATGTAGCGCGTGTTCCATGTCCCGCGGCGGGAGTCAAATCCGCTTACAACCTGCAGTATCGCCTGATACATACCGGAGGGATTTCTTCCAATAACAAGAATGATAAGAGTAGCGGTAAGAAAACCAAGAACTATAACCGCCGTAGAAATCAAGCCGTTGGACGTAGTAAACAGTTCAAGCGCACGGTTTCCCAACGCGTTGATTAAGCCGGACGCTTTAACTGTTTTACTTTTATCAGGCATGAATGCCTTTAATCGTCAATCGCTCTTAAATTTTGCGGAAAGCCGGGCAGACGCATCGCATCAGAGAGAGTGGCGGCAACTTTAATTTTTCCGCCTGTTATTTGCTTTTTCACATCCTCAATCTGATTTACAATATCCTTGCTCAAGGCGGAATTGGCTGTAGAATACCCTACTCCGTCGGCTTTTAAATCAAAAGTAATAATTTCACCGTTAAAAGAATCGTTTTTAACGGCGTTAAGCGCGTAAATCACGCTGGTTTCAACACGTTTAAGCATGGAAGTAAGCACGGCGGAATCTTTATCGTTGTACAATCCCTCTTCATGCTGATCCGAATCTACGCCGATAGCCCAAACATTTCTGCCCGCGGCGCGGTATTCCTTTGCCTGCGCGATAGTTCCGTTGCCGCTTCCTCCTGCCGCCGAATAAATCGCGTATACGCCTGAGTCGTACCAGTTTTTCGCCTGTGTTTTAGCAAGCGCGGGCTCACCCCAACTGTTCACATAAAAATCGACAATTTGCGCGTTGGGTATGACGGAAAGAATGCCTTGCACATAACCTACTTCAAATTTGGTAATAACGGCGCCCGCCACGCCGCCGATAAAGCCAAAGCGCGGATTTGCAATACCGTCTTCTTTGGCTTTCAACGCCGCCGCGACGCCGACAAGATAGGAGCCTTCATGCTCCGCGTATACCGCCTGCATTATGTTAGGTGATTGAAGCCAGTCAACGTCAACTATCATATAACTCTGCCCCGGATTATCGGCGGCAACAGTATCGAGCGCTTCGTCCCACGTAAAACCGGTTGCGATGATAAGATCATAACCCTCATCCGTAGCCTGCCTTAGGTTAGGGGTATACATATCCTGAGTTTGAGCGGTAACCACATCGTAAGCTATGCCCCTCAGACTGGGACTTGCCCATGTATCGCCGTAAAATTCGAGAATACCGCGCCATGCCGCCGCGTTAAAAGATTTGTCGTCAATTCCGGTAGCGTCGGTAAGAAGACGAACCGTCACCAAATCATCCGGCACCGCAACCGCAGTCTTTTTTTGGCAGGCAGCCATTAAAAAAGAAATAAGAATCAATCCCGCGAAAACAATTTTTTTGTTCACAAATAACCTCCTAATTTAGGTATTGGGCACACCCGGATTCGAACCAGGGACATCTTGCGTGTAAAGCAAGCACTCTAACCAGCTGAGTTATGCGCCCGACTTCTAAGCGGCTGACCAAAGGCAGACGCCCATACGTTTTGATTGCCAAATCAAAAAATACCCCTTCTAAGCGGCTGACCGAAGGCAGACGCTCGTACGTTTTGATTACCCAATCAAAAAATACCCCTTCTAAGCGGCTGATGGGAGTCGAACCCACGTCTTCAGCTTGGAAGGCTGAGATA
>JAISSH010000052.1 GCA_031273265.1 Treponema sp. | reverse complement strand
TCGAAAAAACGGGCGTTTTCCCAGATATCCAGGGCGTGAACGGCTCTGGAGGCGACTTTTTCAGCCTCCAGAGGCAGGGGAGAGGCCAGCCGCAGCCCGGAAAGCCCCATGTTTTTCATAACCCGGCAGACGGCCCCCACATTGCCGCCTTCTGAAGCCCGGCAAAGTATCACCTTGACATCCTGTAAAAACATTCAAAATTGTATCATAAAAAAACAGAAAAATGACTTATTGACAAACATTTCAAAAATTTGTATTATGAAGTGTTGATATTATCTCTGCGATTGGCTGGAGGAATAATTTTAAAGTGTCTCTCACGGGCGCTTTAAAATATAAGGATGTGCCATGACAAATAATGAAATCGTCCCCGGATTCGATGACGAGAAAGATGACAGCCTCAAAATAATACTTTATAAAGTTGAAGACACGGAAAAATGTCTGCTTTTAACACTGACTGGGTATATTGATACGTACAATTCCAATTCTTTTCAGAAGCGTGTTCAAAGAGCTATTGAGGCCGGTTTCACCAGATTAATTTTTCAATGCGGTAGTTTGAACTATGTATCATCCACGGGCATTGGCTCATTTACAGCCTTCCTGAAAGCGGTAAAGCCACAAGGCGGCGACCTTGTCATGATGGACATACAACCGAAGGTTTATGAAGTTTTCCAGCTCTTGGGTTTCTCCCAATTTTTCACCATCAGGGACAGCATGGATGATTCGATAAGCCATTTCAGCACAAGCCAGGCCCGCGAAAAACCCTCGGTGTTTCCAAAGGTGGTTGGCTGTCCGCTCTGCAATAAAAAGCTGAAAGCCGTAAAACCGGGACGTTTCCGCTGTTCGGAGTGTAAGAGCATTCTCGCGATTGACGGAGCCGGACAGGTTCTTCTTGGTTAGGAATAACGGGTTTTCCGCCTAGTGAGACAAAATCATACGTTCTCTGTGGAAAACTTGTTGAATTAACCTGAATAAATCGAAAGGTGTATCAATTTTTATACCTTACGGCGCATATTCAGGAAAACTTCAACTAACAGATTGAGCTAATTCGTTACTGTATAAGGAATTACGCTGTTAAATTATTGGATTTACCGCTTTTTTAACTTGAAAAAAACCGGCTGTCCAATAAATTACCCCGGTATTATTTTTTTCAGCTTGTGGAAAAATAGTGGAAAGAACTAAAATATCCTTAAAAGCCGCTTTTCCCGGCCCCTTGCGTTTATTTGAAATCCTTGCTATATTCTGCCGTATAGAGGCATTTTTTGCGTTATTGTGAGTTTTAAGGAGTATATTAACAATGAGCATTGACACCAGCAGAATGCGCAACATCGGAATCAGTGCGCATATCGATTCGGGCAAAACCACCCTTTCAGAGCGTATTCTGTTCTACAGCAAGAAAATTCACGCCATTCACGAAGTCCGGGGCAAGGACGGCGTAGGCGCCACAATGGATCACATGGAACTTGAGCGGGAGCGCGGAATCACGATTCAGTCCGCGGCGACACAGGTTGAATGGAAGGATTACACGATCAACCTTATCGACACCCCGGGACACGTTGATTTTACGATTGAAGTTGAACGCTCCCTGCGCGTGCTTGACGGCGCGGTTCTCGTACTTTGCGCGGTCGGCGGAGTGCAGTCGCAGTCCATCACCGTAGACCGCCAGCTAAAGCGCTACAATGTCCCGCGCATCGCGTTTGTAAACAAGTGCGACCGCACAGGAGCCAACCCTTTCAAGGTGCGCATACAGTTACGCGAAAAACTCGGCCTTAATGCCGTGATGATTCAAATCCCCATCGGTCTTGAAGACAAACTTGAGGGCGTTATAGACCTTGTTTCAATGAAGGCCGTCTACTTCGACGGCGATCAGGGCGAAACAATCCGCCGCGCGGAGATTCCCGCGCACCTTAAAGCGGACGCGGACAAGTACCGCGAAGAGCTGATAGACGCGATTTCCATGTTTTCGGACGAGCTTGCCGAAAAATTCCTGAACGCGGAGGCAATTCCCGAAGAGATGATCAACTCCGCAATCCGCAAAGGAACTCTCGCGGAACAATTTGTGCCTGTAATGCTCGGTTCCGCTTACAAATTCAAGGGGATTCAGCCGCTGTTAGACGCCGTTACCAATTACCTTCCCAATCCTACGGAAGTAAAAAATTTCGCCCTCGACCTCGACAAAAACGAAGAGAAAATCCAGCCCTCAGCGGATGAAAAAAATCCCACAGTCGCCCTCGGCTTCAAACTTGAGGACGGTCAGTACGGCCAGCTTACCTACGTGCGCGTTTATCAGGGTAAAATTAAAAAAGGCGACGAGCTTCAAAACACGCGCGCGCGAAAAAAATTCAAGGTTGGGCGTTTGGTGCGCATGCACGCCGACAGCATGGAAGATATCAACGAAGGCTCCCCCGGCGACATCGTGGCTCTTTTTGGAATCGACTGCGCAAGCGGCGACACCTTCTGCGGCGGAAACCTCAACTACGCGATGACATCAATGTTTGTGCCGTCGCCTGTCATTTCGCTTGCCGTAACTCCCAAAGACAAAAAAAGCGCCGACCAGATGGCGAAGGCGCTGAACCGCTTCACCAAAGAAGACCCCACTTTTCAAACTTACGTTGACGCGGAATCAAACCAGACGATCATCAGGGGAATGGGCGAGCTTCACCTTGAAGTTTACATTGAGCGTATGCGCAGAGAGTACAAGTGCGAAGTTGAAACCGGAATGCCGCAGGTTGCGTACCGCGAGGCAATCACGCAAAAGGCGGAGTTCAACTACACCCACAAAAAGCAGACCGGCGGCGCGGGCCAATACGGGCGTGTTGCGGGCTACATGGAACCTTACGCCGACGGCGACTACGAGTTTGTAGACATGATCAAGGGCGGCTCGATCCCCACCGAGTATGTGCCAAGCTGCGACAAGGGCTTTAAAGAGGCGGTTAAAAAGGGCAGTTTGATCGGTTTCCCAATCGTCAACATCCGCTGTGTGATCAACGACGGGCAGAGCCACCCGGTAGACTCATCGGATATCGCCTTCCAGTCCGCCGCTATCGGCGCATTCCGCGAAGCGTACGGCAAGGCAAAGCCGTGTATTCTGGAACCAATTATGAAAGTGTCGGTGGAAGGCCCGACCGAGTTTCAGGGAAACATTTTCGGCTCGATCAACCAAAGACGCGGTATAATTTCAGCGTCTGTCGAGGACGGGCTTTTCGCCCGCGTGGAAGCCGAAGTTCCGTTAAGCGAGATGTTCGGTTATTCGACAACCCTGCGCTCGCTCACCCAGGGCAAGGCGGAGTTTACGATGGAATTTGAAAAATACGCAAAAGTACCCCAGAGCATATCCGAGGCGCTGATTAAGGAAGCTGAAGAAAAAAAGAGGAAGGAGAAATAAATTGATTTTAAGTGAGTTAATACAGAGAAGCCCGATTCGCATTTTCGAACAGTCAATTAACGGCGGATTAAAACCCGGAGAAGTCGGCATCATCGCTTCACCTAACGGAGTGGGAAAAACTTCCGTTTTGGTTCAGCTTGCGCTGGACAAACTGCTTCAGGGGAAAAAGGTGATCCACGTTTCTTTCACCCAGCACATCCAATATGTACCCGTGTGGTATGAAGATATTTTCAACGAATTTATCAGCAAGAAAAATCTTGAAAATGCCGCCGATATAAAAAACGACCTTGTAAAAAACCGCGTGCTGATGAATTTTAACCAGGACGGCGTAACAAAAGAACAGATCATCAAGAGCCTGCGGGCAATGATAATCGAAGGCGGCTTCAAGGCCGAGGCTGTTATTATAGACGGTTTTGATTTTTCCCGCACGACAAAAGAAAGCATCAACAACGTCAAAACTTTCGCCACAGAAATGGGCGTGAGCGTCTGGTACAGCTGTTCTGTAAAAGACGACGGCCCGCAGTACGACAAAGAGAACATTCCGCTCGTAATCAGTTCCTTTGTCGATATTATCGACGTGGTAATCATGCTGCAGCCCAAGCCGGATCACATTGAGCTTTCAATCTCCAAAGACAGGGACTCGATCATCTCCAAGTCGATGGCGATGAAGCTGGACCCCAAGACCCTGCTGATTCTGGAAGCGTGAGCAAAAATTATTTGTTTCCATTTTTGAAAAATATAGTATAAAATGGATTCAATGAAAATACACGCTTAGGAATATCTCCGTAGTATTGGCTTGATTTTTTCTCTCTAATTCCGCCAAAAAGATGCTAAAAAAAACGAACGTTTTTTAATCACTACAGTCTACTTTCACAGAAGGCCTCTACTTTTAAGAATAATATTGTTAATTATGACATTTGTCAATAAAAAAAGGGAATATTTTGAATATTTGTGTTTCTTAAAAATTGAAAAATAACCAAAAAAAACGTTCGTTTATTTTAATCACTTAAATAAGGAGCTAAAATGAAGAATTTGTGCAAATTTATCGGAATTATCACCCTTGTGGCGGTAATCATGTTTTCAATGACCGCCTGCCCTGAAGGCGGCGGTGACAAAGGTAAGACAACCACAGGAAGCAAAGACGGCCCGCCAGAAAATTGGCCGATCGCGGAACGCTGGTATAAATGGGTAGCTGATGACTCTACCGCCACCTTAAATTTTTCAGTTGCCTCTGATGGAGTGTGTACTATTACTGTAGGAGGTACTGCTGAGACGAATGCATGGGATTTATGGAAAGCAAAAGCCGGGTATTGGTACACTGGAAGCGCAAATGCCGGTTATACTTATAAATTTCAGGCGTGGACACAATCAGGTACTCGTAAACTTTCGGTTATGTATTATGCTGGCTCGGATGATAATCCGCCTGAATATTTATACTTAGATAGAGAGCTGACTATAGATTCTACGCCTAAAACCTTCGAGCTAAGAGGGGCAAGTCTTCCAAAAGCCGGGGAACACGCTTTGGATTTTGAGTGCGCAGACCAGTTAGGGACATTTTATGTGAAGGTTCTTTCTATAACGGAATATATCCTGCCTGAAAATTTACCGGTCGCAGAACGCTGGTATAAATGGGTAGCTGATGACTCTACCGCTACCTTAAATTTTTCAGTTGCCTCTGATGGAGTGTGTACTATTACTGTAGGAGGTACTGCTGAGACGAATGCATGGGATTTATGGAAAGCAAAAGCCGGATATATGTACACCGGAAAGGCAAATGTCAGCTATACCTATAAATTTGAGGCGTGGACACCATCAAGTACTCGTAAACTTTCGGTTATGTATTATGCCGGCTCGGATGATAATCCGCCTGAATTTTTATACTTAGATAGAGATCTGGCTATAGATTCTACGCGTAGAATCTTCGAGCTAAGAGGGGCAAGTCTTCCAAAAGCCGGGGAACGCTCTTTGGATTTTGAGTGTGCAGACCAATTAGGAACATTCTATGTGAAAGTACTCTCAATAACTGAGTATACGCCGTAATCAACTATTTGGGGCAGTAAGAGGCATTTATCACTAACCGCCGTGCATTTGTGTGCGGCGGTTTTTTTACTCTCCTTCAGCAGAGGTTATCAGCGGTTGCAGGTTTTTTTCGAATACCGGACGCTCTTCTTTTGTGATGAATCCCTTGTGTTCAGCGAGGTCAAGGAGGGGAATAATTTTTGCCGGCTGTACCGGCGTCCCTTCTGGGTAGCCGCATCTTTTGATGACTTTAGCCAGAGCTACTTTGGCTGCCAATAACGCTTCGGGTGTTTTTTGGGGGATTGATGATTCATCCGGCGTAACGGCGGTTTCCTTTTCGGCTTCCTTGTGGGGGAGGGGGAGGACGGATGGACCAAATTTAACGTCATGCTGTATTTGTTCGACAAGCTCGTGAAAATTTGGGGCGCTCAAGTACCGCCAAGTGCCGAGTTTAAAACCCATTACCTGTCCCGGGGAAATTTTGCCTTCGTGTACCGCGCTATCAAGTACGGATTTGACGTGTTCAAACCCTTCTTTTGCCGACGTTAGTTTGTCAAGCGAAAGCCCAAGCTCGTGCAATCTTTCTATTTGAGATTCGCCGATTGCAACCATCATTTCGTTATAGCTTGAATTATCCTCTTTCCATTCTTTGAATCTGTTGTTCAATTCGTACTTTGTCGGCGAATTTTCTTTTATTCTTTCAAGGGCGTCTTTAACTTCCTCTGCTTTTCGGACTTTTTCCGCATGAGAGTATACAGCCCCGCTGTCGCCGTTATAAATGCGGAATCTTGCGGATTTCAGGGCCATTGATTCATTTATGCTGATAATTCCCTGCTCGTCGGCCTTCCTTTTGGAATTATACAGGTTTTTATAAAAGCGCGTTTCCGCCATAGTTACCTGGATAGTATTCGCAAGAATGTATTTTTTGACCAAATCTACGGTCGTGTCGTACTCGTTGAAAGTGTCATTATTTTGTTCCATATATTGTATTATAACACAAAATCCGTGGTTTGCAAAGTGGGGTTTATCTATAAAAATTTCGCTTATTTTTTAGTAAAAAATTGATCAAGCCGGCTATCAATATCGTTTTTTAAATTTTGGCGCAGTTTTCGTATTCGCTGAGGGAGAAATAGTTTAGCCTTTTTCTCGTTTTCATCAGTTGGAGCCAATAGTTGAAATATTTCTACATTAAAAACTTCCGACAGTTTCAGAAGCGTTTTGTCGCTTACCCATGTTCTGCACCCTTCAATATCGCTTATAGTTTGAGTTGAAAGCCCTGCCAATTCAGCCAATTTTTCCTGAGACAAGCCTAAATTACGCCTTCCTGTCTTTATATTTGCGGCAAGCAACGCTCGTACATCCATGAATGTTTTGATAATCATTCCCCTTTTGTAGAAGTTTAAGGTATTAGTTATAGTTGACTACTTGACAATAGTGGAAATATA